>JANMSL010000083.1:0-23576 GCA_031389245.1 Lysobacterales bacterium
GGACAGCCGCAGGCTGGCCCGTGCAAAGCGCGGGTTGGGTCCATGGATGGACCCAACAATCCCACTCGAGCGACACGCTGGCGTAGGCGCTTGCTCTGCGGCCTATCTCGTTTGGACTGGCACCTGGAATGGTTCGGAGCACTCGCTGTCGCTGTTTTTAAGTACCCGCAATCAACCCCTCGTTTTCCTCAACATCCGTCAAGCTGCGGTCGTCAACGGTTTTGCCCGCGCAATTCGCTCACGTTCGCGCGGGCTGTGCATGGCGTCCCACAAGTCATTGCGCCGCTGCACGTTCAACCAGAAATCGGCGCTGTTGCCAAACACACGCGCGAGGATCAGTGCGGTCGCGGCAGTCACCGTGCGACGAGAGTTGCACAGCTCGTTGACGTGCTTGCGTTGAACGCCCATCGCCTCAGCGAGCGCCGCCTGGGTCAGGCCCATCGGCGTCATGAACTCATCCACCAAAATTTCTGCAAGGCTCGCTGGTTTACGCTTCGTCATCAGCATGGCGCACCTCATTTGTAGCTGTGGTCGTCCAGATAGACACCGCTTGCTTCGCCATGGGCACCATCCCAGCGAAAGATCAACCGCCATTGCGCATTCACCCGAATCGAATGAAAGCCATTCAGGCTGCCGCGCAGTTTTTCGAAGTGGTTGCTGGGCGGAACGCGCAAGTCCTGATCGTTTGTCGCGTCGTCCATCATTTGTAGTTTGCGGAATAGGCGCACTGCGATATCGGTCGGTATGATCCTGGAGTGAACGTCACGAACAAAAAAGTTTTGCAACCAGTCATCCCGAAAACTTGCGATCATTCTGGACTCCGGTTCGGGTTTCCCAGTTCGAGGTACTGTACCACTCCGTGGTACATGATGCCAGATGCTGAAAGTTCAACGTCAATGGTTAGGCTAAAATAGCCAACATCTCCCCGTTCCAAGAGCCCACCATGAGCCTGATTTCCGTCCCCGTTTCCTTTGGCGAGTTGCTGGACAAAATGTCGATCCTCGAAATCAAGTCCGAGCGCATGTCTGATCCGGCCAAACTGGTCAACGTGCGCAGGGAACTCGAAGCGCTTAACGGAACATGGGCACTGGCGCCGGAGTCAAAAATCGACATCATGGCGTTGTTGGCGGCGCTCAAGGAAGTCAACGCGCGGCTCTGGGCGATTGAAGACGATATTCGCGTCAAGGAATCGAAACAGGAATTCGATGCCGAATTCATCCGGCTGGCGCGCGCGGTTTATTTCGAGAATGACGATCGGGCGCGCATCAAGCGGGACATCAACGTCAAATTGGGTTCCGCCCTGGTCGAAGAAAAGTCGTATCAGGATTACCGCGTCAAGACTTCGAGCTGACGCGCTGCCAGCAGCGCATCCAGGCGTTCGATCACTGCCTCGGTTTCGATCAGGTCCATCACCCCGGGATACTCGATGCGTAATCCCCAGCGCACGTCCGCTGCACGCTTGTGCAGAAAGCGCTCGGCCGCGTCGGCGTAACGATTGATACACCAACGTTGATCCGGGTAGGGCCCGCTGCGTTTGGCATCGGTGGCGGCGTGCAGGCCAATGATCGGGGTGCCGACGGCGTTGGCCATATGCATCGGTCCGGAATCTGGTGTCAGCATGACTGTGGCGCGCTGCAACAGCGCGAGCAACTGTTTCAGCGTGTCCTTGCCGATCAGATCAACCAGCGGATTGCGGGCCAAGGTCAGAATCGCGTCGCCCATTTCTCGCTCTATGGCGCTAGGCCCGCCGCACAGCAGCACGCGCATGCCATATCGAGTTTGCGCGTGATCAGCGATGGCTGCATATCCGCGGGCGTGCCAGTTGCGCAATCGATGACTCGAGCACGGGCTGATAATCAAGGTTTGCTGATCACCGGCAAGGTGCCGCACGGCGAACTCGCGATCCGCATCGGAAACCGGAATATCCCAACGCGGCGCAGCAGCAGGTAGACCGATGGCATCGCCAAAACTGCCGATGGCTTCGAGCACGTGTTGGCTCTGCATTGGCGCAACGCGGCGATTGACGAACAGGCTGTGCAATTCCTTGCTGCGTGCCCAGTCGAAGCCGACTCGGATATCGGCGCGCACCGCTCGTCCCAGAACGTTGGCGCGCAACGATACCTGACACTGCAGCAGCACATCGAACCGCCGCGCCGCGAGCGACGCACGCAAATCCTGCCATGCCGCCAAGCCACGCTTCTTGTCAACGACGATGAATTCAATGCCTGCAATATCGCCAACCAGTCGATGCTCGAAGCGACCGATGATCCAGGTGATCCGGGTTTGCGGCCAAAACTGTTGAACGCGCCGCACCAGCGGCAGGACGTGGGTCACATCGCCCAACGCCGAAAGGCGAAAAATGCACAGCGAATCAGGGATGGCTGAACTCATCGTGGTCTTGGTCGAAACTATCGTGATCGCTCTCTCTCCCGATGTTTGGGGAGGGCCGGGGAGGGGTTAGGCAACGCACTTGCGTTCGCACTTCCTTGCGGCGGGTGCAACCCGCTGCAAGGAAGATAGAATTACGCCCGGCAACATACCGCAATTGGGCGCGTGCTATCTCTTACACATGAATATAGGCATCACTTCTCTGGCTGGTGGCGCGCTGATTTACGACGCCTCGCGATGGTCGGCCGATCAGGCCGAGCAAGCGTTTGACACCTCGCATGCGCACGCTGCGGAGCTGCGCGGTCGTGGCCAGGTGCGCTATCTGTGTCTGACGTTTGCTGAGGCGGTGTTACGCCAGTATCAACGCGGCGGTCTGGTCGCGCGCGTTTCCAGGGACTGGTATCTATGGCGGGGCACGGAAGCAACCCGCCCATTTCGTGAATTTCGCCTGACCGCAGCGCTGCATGCACAGGGCCTGCCCGTGCCGTGCCCGTTGGCCGCGCGCTACCTGCGTTGCGGACTGGGTTACCGTGCGAGTCTCATCACCGAGCGCATTCATAATGCCGACACCCTCGCTGATCGATTGCTTGCACGGCGCCCGATCGACTGGCCGGCGGTGGGGCAACTGGTCGCCCGCTTCCATCGCCAGGGCCTGTGGCATGCGGATTTGAACGCACACAATGTGCTGATCGATGCCGACGATCGACTTTGGCTGATCGATTTTGACCGTGGGCGGCTGCGTCCGCATGCTGAATCGTGGATGCGCGGCAATTTGGACCGATTGCAGCGTTCGCTGATCAAACTGAGAGCGCGTGAGCTGGTCGAAGGTTTCTCGACCCAGGCCTGGCCGCAACTTCTGGCAGCATATGATCGCGCAAGCTGATCGCCCCTGTGGGTCTGACAAGGTGATGCAATGAACCGGCAATGGACACTGCGCTTTCTTGGCGTCGGCAATGCGCAGGCGGTGACCCTGGGATCAGCCTCTGCTGTGCTTGAGTGCGATGGTGCGCCGGTGCTGATGATCGACTGCGGTCAGGAAGGGTTGACCGCGTATGTCGAGCGCTACGGCGCCATGCCGATGGCGCTGTTCGTTACTCATGCACACCTTGATCATGTCGCCGGGTTTGAAAGGCTTTACTACGCTACCCTGTTTGATGCCGCGCGACTCGGTAAAGTCCGCATCTACTGCGCCGCGGCATTGGTGCCGATCTTGCAGTCGCGGCTGGCTGACTATCCAAGCCCACTGGCAGAAGGCGGCGCCAACTTCTGGGATGCATTTCAACTGGTGCCGGTGGCGCGCGGGTTTTGGCACGAAGGAATGTGGTTCGATGTATTTGGTGTGCGCCATCATGCGCCGGGTACCGCCTTTGGGCTGGCATTGCGGGGCGCCTTTCTGTGGACGGGCGATACCCGGCCCATTCCGGAAGCCATTGCCGCACACGCCGATGATGGCGAACGCATTGCGCATGACTGCGCATTGCAAGGCAACCCCTCACATACTGGTCTGGACGATTTGATTCGAGAGTACGATGTGTCCATGCGTGCCCGTATGATTCTTTACCACTATGCCCGCGTTGAGGATGCCGTGACGCTCGAACAAGCCGGCCTCAGCGTTGCCCGTGCGGGCGACGCGATTGAACTGTCCGCACCGTGGGACGGCATGCGTGCGTGTGAGCGTGCGTGGCGTACGCCATGAGCACGTTGATTCAAGCCGGGTTGATTGCCAGCGCATCTGTCGAGAGCAAGCCCGCTGTCGCCGATCCGCCCATGGATGTGGCGCTTGATGCGCGCGGGCGGCCATTGCGCGATTTGCGTATTTCGGTGATCGACCGCTGCAATTTTCGTTGCCCCTACTGTATGCCGGCGGAAAAATTTGGCGGGGCAGCGGCATTTCTGCCACGCAAAGAATGGCTGCAGCCGGACCAAATCGAGCGGCTGGCGCGCGCGTTCGTTGCGCTCGGTGTGCGCAAGTTGCGGCTCACTGGCGGTGAACCGCTGTTGCGCCAGGAATTGCCGGAAATCGTCGAGCGCCTGTCGCGTATCGATGGTGTCGAAGACCTGGCGCTCACAACAAACGGCGCATTGCTCGCTGAGCGTGCCAATGAGCTTCGTAACGCCGGACTGCGTCGATTGACAGTCAGCCTGGACGCGCTCGATGCGGCCACTTTCCTGCTTATGAGCGGTGGCTATGGGCGCGTTGCTGACGTGCTAGCGGGTATCGATGCTGCGGTTGCTGCGGGCTTCCAATCGGTGAAAATCAATGTCGTGGTGCAGCGTGGTGTGAACGAGGATCAGGTGCTGCCATTGCTCGAACATTTTCGCGGCTCGCCGCATGTTGTGCGATTCATTGAGTACATGGACGTGGGCAACTGCAACGGCTGGACGCGCGCTCAAGTCGTGCCGACTGTCGAGCTGCAGAACTTGATTACCGCGCGTTACCCGCTGGTTGCGCTGAGCGCGAGCGCTCATGGCGAGGTCGCCAGTCGCTACGCATACGCCGATGGACAGGGTGAGCTTGGATTTGTCAGCTCGGTCTCGGTTCCGTTTTGCGGCGACTGCAATCGTGCACGCATCTCGGTGGAGGGTCGCATCTTCACCTGCCTGTTCGCCAGTCAGGGTAAGGATCTGCGCGAATGGTTGCGCGCCGACACCGACGCAGCATTGGCGAATCACCTGCGCACCCTGTGGTCTCGACGTGCGGATCGTTACAGCGAATTGCGCGCCGAACGCGAAGCGCAGAGTTCGCATCGCGTTGAAATGTTCCGGATGGGTGGCTGACATGGGACTGAGTCATGTCGACAAGGGCGGCCGGCCGGCCATGGTAGATGTCGCGGCCAAGCCGCTGACACGGCGCGTAGCAACCGCTTGCAGTGAAGTGGTTTTCCCCGAGCCGGCGGCACGTGCGTTGCATGCCGCGGCACTGCGTAGCAAAAAGGGCCCGGTCATCGATACCGCGATCATCGCCGGCACGCTGGCGGTGAAGCGCACCCATGAACTGATTCCGTTCTGTCATCCGCTGCCGATCGATGGCATCCACTTCGACTGCGCGTTTGTCGAGCCGACTCGCCTGCGCATACAGTGCACGGTCTCGACGCTGGCCCGTACCGGCGTGGAGATGGAGGCGCTGATCGGCGCCAGCCTGGCTGCACTGACCGTGTACGACATGTGCAAGTCGCTCACCCTGGGTATAGAAATCGTCGCGACGCGGGTCGTTGCCAAGCAGGGTGGTAAGCGTGATTTCGCAGCGGTCCCGGCGCAGCGAAAATCGCGTTCTCCGAAGGCATCTGCGGCGAACACGCAGACATGAAAGTGCGGCTGTGCTACTTCGCAAGCTTGCGTGATGCCGCCGGCACCGCCACGGAAGAAATCGAAATCGGGCATGTGGATGCGGTGCGCCTCTATGAAGCCGCCGCTGAACGCCATGGCTTCAGCCTGCCGCGCTCACGCCTGCGTCTGGTGGTGAATGGCGAAATCGTGGATTGGTCCAGGCCGCTTCAGGCCGAGGATGAGGTCGTGTTCCTGCCGCCGGTGTCGGGCGGATGACCCGCTTCGAACTTACCGAGCTGCCGATCGATGTGGCGGCGTTACGCAGGGAGTTGGACGACCCGCATTGCGGTGCGATTGCGAGCTTTGAAGGCATCGTTCGCGACCACAACGATGGGCGCAGGGTGCATCGATTGGAGTACCAGTCGTATGCCGATCTTGCGATGCGCGAGGGCCAGGCGATCGTCGATGCGGTTGTCTCGGCGTCGCAAGCGCGCCACGTCGTTTGCGTGCATCGTGTTGGCATGCTGGCGATTGGTGATATCGCCGTCTGGGTCGGTGTGGCCGCGGCTCATCGCGGGGCGGCGTTTGAGGTCTGCCGACACGTCATCGATCAGGTGAAGCTACGCGTGCCAATATGGAAAAACGAGCATTACGCAGACGCAAGCTCAGGTTGGATTCACCCATAGCGGTGCGGTTTGGCGCTTGCTCATTTGGACATCATGCGGTGGGCGAGCAGCCCGCCGGCGAATTACGGCAGGATCAAGCACTCTTGAACTGGGAACCGAGAATCAAGCCGACTCGAGCCAGACGAACGGAGATGCTTCCTTGTCGCCGCCGTGCATTGTGCGCAATGCCCGCAGAACCTGACGGTGCAAGGTCTGAACCTCGCCATAGGGAGACTCGAACGTAGCTCGATAGGCCGCGACCAACCAGGCACGAGTGCCGGCAATTCGCACCTGCAGGTGTTGCGATCGCACCCGCGCGAACGCGACGGCGGCTTCGACGGTCCAGTCTGTTTTGGATTTTTCTTGACTGGAAGCCGCTGGGCCGGAACCGCCGGAAACTTCGGCTTGGGTCAGTTCAGCCAGCGCCGTCAGTGCGATCTTGCGACGCTCGGCAGGGTCGAGTTCGCGGATTGCAGCCGCCACACCGTTGAACTGTCGCAACATCTGCAGGTAGCGCGCGAATGCGGTAGTTCGCTGCATCAGCCGTGAAGTCATCGGAGCGGCAGAGTTTTGGACGCTGTTCATTTGGTTGTTCTCGATTGACCTCGGGCGCAGGCACTTTGCCGCGCAACGACGGTCAAGTTTGACGATCAAATCACAGTCTGATGTATTGGCTCGCGCGCATTCAGGTTGGTTCGGTTGCACTGCGTTGCAGCAGTGATGTGTTCGCATGGAAACCCGCGCGATCGGTTAGAAAAACCAAAGTATCAAATAGCTGCAGTGCCACGCTAGCGCGTCGAGTTGAGGATTTGATTCAGCTGTTCAGTGTCACCAACGACGCGGCCTGGTCGTGTGATCGACTCAGCGCATGCGGCGCGCAAGGCACTGACCCAGGCGCACGCTATCGCCAGCGGCGAGAGTGGGATCGAGCGCCACGACAGCTTCGGGAAGCAGCACGATGACCGTAGAACCGTAATTGAAACGAGCCATCTCCGCGAAGCGTTGAAGGGCAACGCGCGGATCCCGATGCGCATAGTCGCGTTCAAACACGCGTCCCGCGTAAGGCGGAATCTCGACACCGTTCCAAACCGTTTCGACCCCAGAGACCAGGAGGGCGCCGACCATGACTACCGTCATCGATCCGAAGTCAGTATCGAAGCTGCAAACCAAACGCTCGTTGCGCGCGAACAGCCGCGGCACATTTGCCACCGTACCCGGCGATACGCTGAACAGCCGGCCAGGCATGTGCCGCGTTTCAACCAGCTGGCCATCCCATGGCATGTGCACGCGATGGTAGTCGCGCGGCGACAGATAGATGGTGGCAAACAGGCCATTGCGGAATGCGGCGGCAGCGCGCGCACTGCCGAGTAATTCCTCGGTGCTGAAGTCCATTCCTTTGGCCTGGAAAATACGGCCATCCACAATTCGACCAAGCTGGGAAATTCGCCCGTCCGCCGGCATCAGCAAAGCATCCGGGTCGGCAACCGGAGTACGCGCGCCTGGTTTCAGCGCGCGGGTGAAAAACGCATTGAAATGCTCATAGCTGTCCTGATCGGGGTTTGCGGCCTCGGTCCAATCGACCCGAAAGCGTTTTGCGATCTGACTGATCAGGAAATTTTTCCAAGGCCGCCAGCGAATGCGCGTCAGCAGCAACATCAGGCGCGACAGCAACTGATGCGGTAGCAAGTACTGGATCAGACTGAGCGGATGCATCAGTGCGCTCCGATCAGTTGCAGCAGGTCGGCTGCAATGGCGCTGGCAACATGCGGGGGACGGATGATGCCGATGACGCGTACTTCAGGATCGAGTATTACGAAGTGCGCGCTGTGGTCGACGTTGTACACACCATCGACCGCAGGCTGCGCTGAATACAACACCCCGAGTTGGCGTGTGAACGGTTCAAGCCGGGCATCGGGCGCAGTGGCGCCCAGAATTCTCCTGGAGAAGTGTTGCGCGTAGGCACCAGCGGTTTGCGCGGTGTCGCGCGCCGGATCGACCGAGACGAACACGTAGTTGGGCCGGGCATCGTCAGCTACATTGATGAGTTGCTGGTCGACTTCAGCCAAGGTCGCCATCGCGCTCGGACACACGTCGGGGCAATTGATGAATCCGAAAAACAGCACGCTGTAGCGACCTCGCAGGCGTGCGGAGTCAAGACGGCGGCCATCGCTGGCTTCCAGATCGAAGTCTGTCAGCGAGCGCGGCGCTCCGTAGGCAAGCAGGCTTTGGAATTTCGGCGTTGCTCGATCAGCGTCGTCGCCGCGCAAACCGAGCCATAACCCGAACCCGGCGGCAACCGCCATCAGCACAATGATCCAGGGTAGTCGTGACATCGGTCGGAGAAAATCCAGAAAGGCCGGCGAGTATAACTTCTGCATCTGCCTATAATCAGCTTCAAGAGGCGCCCCATGACCAGTGAACTCAAGACCATCATCGATCACATCCGCTTCGGCGCCTCGCAGTTCAATGCGGCGGGCCTCAGCTTCGGGCACAGCTTCGACAATGCTTTGGACGAATCGACCCAGCTGGTATTGCATGCGCTGCATCTGCCGCACGACCTCAGTCCGGTCTATGGCCAGTCACGATTGACCGCAGATGAGAAGGCGGCGATCCATGCGCTGTTCGAGCAGCGCATCAGCCTGCGCAAGCCGGCGTGCTATCTGACCGGAGAAGCCTGGTTCGCTGGCTTGAGCTTCAAGGCAGACGAGCGCGCCCTGGTGCCACGCTCGCCGATTGCGGAGTTGATCGAAGCAGATTTTGAGCCGTGGCGTGCGGGCCGGCCACTTGAGCGGGTGTTGGACTTGTGTACCGGTGGCGGCTGTATCGCGATCGCGACCGCGCATCATCTGCCGGAAGTGCTGGTCGATGCCGTCGACATCAGCAAAGCGGCGCTGGCCTTGGCTGCAGAGAATGCGCACCGACTTCAGGTGGCCGATCGCGTGCGATTGATCGAGTCGGACTTGTTTGCGGCACTCGAGGGTGCGCGTTATGACTTGATCGTCACCAATCCGCCCTATGTGACGCGAGACGAAGTGGCTGCACTGCCGGAGGAGTATCGTCATGAGCCCGAGAGCGGCTTGATTGCCGGAGCCGATGGCCTGGATCTGGCATTGCGCATCCTGCGTGATGCTCCGGCGCACCTCACCGACGATGGTTTTTTAATCTGTGAAGTCGGTGAATCCGAGCGCGCGCTGGTGCAACTGTTGCCACAGGTGCCCTTCGTCTGGGTGGAGTTCAAGGTCGGTCAGATGGGCATTTTTGTGATTGAACGTGAAGATTTGCTGACTTGGCATACCCAGATCGCGGCTTTGGCCGCTGCCGCTACCGGCGTCCTGCCTGGCGCGGCACTTGCACATCCCTGTGCTGCGGCCGCTACCGGCGTCCTGCCTGACGCGGCACTTGCACATCCCTGTGCTGCGAATCGTGAATCGCCATGAGCCACAACCGCTTCGGTCATCTGCTAACGCTGACCACTTTCGGCGAAAGTCATGGACCCGCGATCGGCTGTGTGCTCGACGGGGTACCGCCCGGCATCGAGATCGGCGATGAAGAGTTCGCCCACGACCTTCAGCGGCGTGCCACCGGTCGTTCACGGCACACCTCGCAGCGTCACGAAGAAGACCGGGTGGAAATCCTGTCGGGTGTTTACCAAGGGCGCACCACCGGTACGGCACTGACGCTATTGATCCGCAACACCGATGCGCGCAGCAAGGACTACGACAATATCGCGCAACAGTTCCGTCCCGGACATGCGGATTACACCTACTGGGCCAAATACGGAATTCGTGACCCACGTGGCGGCGGTCGTTCTAGCGCGCGCGAGACGACAATGCGTGTTGCCGCTGCAGTGATCGCCAAGAAATGGCTGGCCGAGCGCTATGGCATTGAAGTGCGCGGTCATCTGGCGCAGCTCGGCCCGCTCAAACCGCGTGCGTTTGACTGGGCAGCGGTCGAGCAGAATCCGTTTTTCTGGCCGGATGCATCGATGGTGGCGGAGCTTGAGGACTACATGGATGCGCTGCGCAAATCCGGTGACTCCATCGGCGCGCGTGTCGATGTCGTTGCTCAAAACGTGCCGCCGGGCTGGGGAGCGCCGATCTACGGCAAGCTGGATGCGGATCTGGCCAGCGCGCTGATGAGCATCAATGCAGTCAAGGGTGTCGAAATCGGCGCCGGTTTTGCCAGCGTCGAGCAGAAGGGTACCGAGCATCGCGACCTGATCGATCTCAGCGGATTTTGCAGCAATCATGCCGGTGGCATTCTTGGCGGTATTTCGAGCGGGCAGAATATTCGCGTCAGCATTGCGATCAAACCGACCTCAAGCCTTCGTTTGCCTGGCGCTACCGTGGACGTCAGTGGCGCCGCTGTCGAGTTGGTGACCAAGGGTCGCCACGATCCCTGCGTCGGCATCCGCGCCACTCCGATCGCGGAGGCGATGGTAGCTCTGGTGCTGATGGATCACGCCCTTCGGCATCGCGCGCAATGCGCTGATGTCGGTGAAGTGACACCTCGAATTGCTGCTGGTAAAGATGTTCCCTAGAGTCAGTAAGCGCATTGGCCCGACGCAGCGCCGCCCACCATGACTGAGGTCGAGATTCCCCTCTCTTTCACACGGAGAAACGAACACCGCACCAGAAAAATTGGTTGGCGCCTGCTTGCTGACCCCTCCCAGCCCGACCCGAACTTCGGGTAGGGAGCAAGGCTTCCGGTTCTGTTTTCTCTGTCACATAACAAGTTCCAATCACTCGCGTTCCAACCACAATCGTTCCAACCAATTGCAAGGACTGTGCAATCGATGAGCAAGAAAGACAGTTATAAAGTTGCGGTAGTCGGCGCGACCGGCGCAGTGGGCGAAGTCCTGTTTTCGATTCTCGACAGCCGAAAATTTCCAGCGTCCGAAGTGGTAGCGCTGGCCAGCGAGCGCTCGGCGGGAAGCAAGGTCAAGTTTGGCGGGCGCAATCTGACGGTGCAGAATCTCGATACCTTTGATTTTTCCGGAACCGACATTGCGCTGTTTTCTGCTGGTGGCAGCGTGTCGGCGATACATGCGCCACGAGCTGCGGCAGCGGGCGCCGTAGTGATCGACAACACCTCGCAGTTTCGCTATGACGACGAAATTCCGCTGGTGGTGAGCGAGGTCAATCCGCATGCGATCGCGCGCTACACCCAGCGCGGTATCATCGCTAATCCCAATTGCTCAACGATGCAAATGTTGGTGGCATTGGCGCCAATACAACGCGCGGTGGGCATCGAGCGCATCAACGTTGCCACCTATCAATCGGTATCCGGGGCGGGGCGCTCCGGACTCGAGGAGCTGGCCAAGCAGACGGCACAGCTGCTCAACTTTCAACCGTTGAAGATCGAGAAATTCAGCACACAGATTGCCTTCAATCTGATCCCCCACATCGATGACTTCATGGACAATGGCTACACCAAAGAAGAAATGAAGATGGTCTGGGAAACCCAGAAAATTTTCGAGGATCCGTCAATAAAGGTGAACCCGACGGCTGTGCGCGTTCCGGTGTTCTACGGACATGCCGAAGCGGTGCACATCGAAACGCGGACCAAGATCACGGCGGCCGAGGCCCGTGCACTGCTGCTTGTCGCGCCGGGTGTCGAAGTGGTTGATGAGCGCAAAGCCGGCGGCTACCCGACTCCGGCGACGCATGCGGCTGGCAAGGATTCCGTCTACGTAGGGCGCATCCGCGACGATCTATCGCATCCGCGTGGTCTGAATCTGTGGGTGGTTTCCGACAATATTCGCAAGGGTGCGGCGCTGAACGCAGTGCAGATTGCCGAGTTGTTGATTCGCGAGTACCTGTAGACCACACAGCCCATTGCTGCGGCGCAGCACGCAGCGCCGCCCCAAATCGGGTCACGCTCCGTGGTCTGAACCGAGAAATCCAATCTTCCCCTACACTTAGGAGCGTGTTATAAGCTCGTTTCTAAGTTCGGTGCGAAATCGCCCGGATTCTTCAACGCTAATCATCGGGGCTGAGCATGAACCGACAGTTGCCACACAGACTCTTACCTATTCCGCTTGCCATCGCGCTGACTTTGGGCAGTACCGCCGCGCAGGCGCTGGGTCTGGGCGGGATCACCGTCAAGTCCGAGTTGAACGAGCCGCTGCGTGCCGAGATTCCGGTATTCGTCGCGGGTCCCGATGAGGCCAAGACGCTCCAGGCGGGCATGGCTGCCGCCGAAGAGTTTGCGCGCGTTGGTCTGAGCATCGGCAGCATGTCGGTACCGATCGCGTTCGAGATCGTGCGCAATGCGCGCGGTGAGCCGGTGATTGAAGTGACCAGCGAACAGCCGGTCCGCGAACCTTTCCTGTCGTTCATCCTCGAAGTGAATTGGGCCAACGGCAAGCTGTTGCGCGAATATTCAATCCTGCTGGATCCTCCGATATCTGCGCCCGCGGTGATCGGCAGCCTGGCTGCGGTCGAGCGACTACCGGAGCAAGAGTCGATGCCGGCCGAACCGCTGGAACCGGTTGCTGGAGCGGAGATTGAGCCCGCGGTCGAGCCTGTTGTGGAACCGGAGGCTGAGCCCGTGCCAGCCGAGCCAGTGCCTGACTATTTGGCTCAACAGCCCGAAGATCCAATGGCCGCTGCGAGCGCTGAAAGCGCCGAAGCGACTGCAGCGGAAGCCGAAGCAGAAACCGCCGAATCGACTCCAGCGCCGGCGGAAGCTGAGCCCGATCCGGTGGCGATAGATCCTACGGAATCGGAACCCGTTGCTGACAGCACGCAGCCCGCCGAGCCCATTGATTCGGAGCAGCCTATGTCCTCCACCCTTGTTGCCAGCGAGTATGGCCCGGTCGCCAGTGGTGAAACCCTTTGGGAGATCGCGACGACTACGCGACCCAATGAGGCGGTCACGCTCAATCAGATGATGCTGGCGCTGCTGCGCGCCAATCCTGATGCCTTCTATCGGGAGAACGTCAACACGCTGAAACGTGGCGCCATCTTGCGCATTCCAGGTCCCGACGAAATTGAAGCAACCCGCGCCGCACAGGCGGCGGCGGAAGTGCTCAATCAAAATCGTAGCTGGATCGAATCCACGCGTCCGACGATGGTGGCTGATGCTTCTTCGTCATCAACCTTCGCACCCGGATCGAGCTCTACTTCCGGATCTGCATCTTCTTCGCGACTGGAACTGGTGCCACCTTCATCCGGCGGCATGAGTGGGAGCGATCGACCTGGCACTTCTGGAGGCACCGCCAACGCGGCATCCATCGCGGAGCTCGCGCGCACCAAGGAAGCACTGAACAGCAGTCAGAGCGAAGCCCGCGATTTGCGCGACCGCGTCAAAGAGCTGGAAGGATTGTCAAGCAAATCTGAAAGGCTGATCCAGCTCAAGGATACCGACCTCAAAGCACTGCAGGATCGGCTCGCCGCGGCAGAAAAGCGCGCAATCGACTCGGCAGCAGCGTTGGCTGCCGCACAGGGCGATGTGGAGACTGCGCGCCGCCTTGCCGATGAATCTGCGGCAAAAGCGGCTGAGACGCAGAGATTGGCGGATCAGCGTGCTGCCGATGCAGCGGCTGCTGCAGCGCTGCCCAAACCCGTAGTCACCGATTCCATCCCACCCGCAGCAACTGATACGGCTGTCATCGAGCCCGCAACCGACGCGATGGCCGGTGCCGAGCCGCTGGACACAACTGCGCTCACCCCGATCGAGGACATCCCGGCAACGGGCGAGTCAATTACTGATCCGACCACCACCAGCACCACAGGCGAGACCGCCGAAGTGGTACCGCTGGCCGAGTCCGAACCTGTTGATACCACGCCGCCGCCGGCCGTCACGAGTGAAGAGGCGGCCACTCCGTGGTACAAAAATCTTTACATTCTTGGTGGTGGTGGTCTGCTGACTGCAGCGTTCCTCGCTTTGCTGGGTCTGCGATCGCGCAACAAGCGCAAAGCCGCTGAGAGTTTTCCTGAGCCACGCAGTTCGATCGCACATAATTTTGCCGGCGGTGCTGCCGGTAGAGGCGCAATGGCGGGCAGCGATTCCGTCGAAACCGATTTACTCAATGCGCTCGCACTCGATCCCACCGATCTGAATGCGCACCTGAACGTTTTGGAATACTTCTACACCCGCCGCGATCCGGACAAGTTCGAAGCTGCGGCCGAAGCCATGCACGCCCAGGTTACCGATCCCAATGCTGCGGAGTGGCAGGGCGCCTTATTGATGGGAGCAGACATCTGCCCGACGCATCCGTTGTTCTCCGGCGTCGATGACGACATGGGCACAACCAACAACTTGCGCGATCCATTTGCATCGGGTGACTTCGACTTGCATCAACCGGCCAAGACCGCTCCGCCCAGTTTCGCCTCGACCAATTTCGGCTCGGCTAATACTGGTTTTGGTCGACGCGATACGCCGACGCCCACCGCAACTCCTGCGGTGCCAGCGGAATCGTTTGATTTTGATCTCGCCGTGGACCACAAAGCCGCCACGAGCAACGCGAACGATGAGCTTTCGTTTGATTTCGATCTCGACATGGATGCAGCGCCAACGAAATCATCGGCTCAGCTCGATGTGCCCTCGCTGGAAATTCCGAATCTCGACTTCGCCAACACGACGCGGAGCGCGACCCCAGAAACCACCCAGCAGATGACCGCGCTCGCGCCCGATTTTATGGGTGACGATGCGGTGGGCACCAAGATCGATCTGGCCCGCGCCTATCTGGACATGGGCGACAGCGATGGCGCACGCAGCATGCTTGAGGAAGTGCTGATAGAAGGCAATCTCAGCCAGCGCGAAGAAGCGCAGAAATTGCTCAAAGAAATCCGCTGATCCAATTGTGGTGGGGCAAGAGGGGCCGGCAATCCCGGCCCTTTTTGCGTTTTAGCTTGCGTCATCTCTCGTCACTTGATGCGCTTGCCTTGCATAAATGGCCCTGGGCGACGATTCGCGGGCACCATCGGATGTGCTCATCGAGATCAACGATGATCCCAATAACGATGCGATTTACCCCAAAGGATCGCGTCTTCATGCGGTAGGGACTGCTATCGATTCCGGCGTTTCGGCCAGTTCCGCACCCGGTGCCGTCGGCAGCCCTCAATGGGCACCCGAACCGGGTGCTTTGGCATTGCGCGAGTTTGTGCTCGAGGGTGAGGGTGGCATTTCTACATGGTTGCGCTATTCGAGTGGCTAAATCGACTTGTGCGTGCGGCGTCCGAAACGCCGCTCATGATGTCGGCTGGCGTATCGGTAGCGTTACCCTGAACGTGCTGCCTTGTCCTGCGGCGCTGGTCACGTCGATCCGGCCATTGTGTTTTTTCACGATGCCGTAGGACAGAGAAAGCCCCAGGCCCCTGCCGGTGCCGACCGGTCGCGTAGTAAAGAAAGGTTCAAAGATCCGATTGAGAATGTCGGGGGCGATACCTTCGCCAGTATCGACCACCTCCAGCCATACCTGCTCGTCTTCACTACCTGTGCGCACGGTGATGCGCCCGCGCTGGCCGCCGATCGCCTGCGCTGCGTTGACCACCAGGTTCATCACCACTTGGTTCATCTGCGAGGCCAGGCACTCGATATCGGGAATCGAGCCATATTCCTTGACCACGTCGGTCTTGTCGCTGACCTGGAATGCAACCAGATTCAGTGTTGCGTCTATGCCTCGGTGCAGGTTTGCTCGCTCCCAGTCCTGAGACGAGTCCACGCGTGAGAAGTCGCGCAGGTCCTGCACGATTTGGCGCACGCGCTCGACACCTTGCATGGATTCCTGTAGCAACATCGGAATGTCGTTCTTCAGGAAGTTCAGTTCCACTTGCTCACGCAAAGCGCGCAGGCTGGCAACTACATCCGGTGCGAGCAGACTGACCTCGGCGTTTTCGTAAGCGCTCAGCACTACGAACAATTTTTCGACGTAATCTTTGAGCGCAGCGAAATTCGAGAACACATAGCCGATCGGATTGTTGATTTCGTGTGCCATGCCGGCGGCAAGCTGGCCAATGGAGGCGAGTTTTTCCGATTGCACGAGGTGGCCCTGCAGTAGTTTGCGTTCGGTGATCTCGGCCTGCAACGCGTCGTTGGTGTGTCTAATCTCTGCCGTGCGCTCGCGTACGGCTTCTTCAAGCCGTGTTAGCTGCTCCTCCGCTTGGCGTGTCGCGCCCCATTTGGCCGTCAGACTGGTGGCGAGCTGGCACACTTCGATCGCGTCGAACGGCTTCTTCAGGATCAGCAGTCGGTCGCGCACGTCCAGCCGCGCCAACACGTCGTCCCAGGAATGGTCGGAGTAGGCGGTACAGATCACCACCTGCAGCCGCGGATCGGCCCGCCACAGGTGTTCGATGGTCTTTACACCATCCCAACCCGGCGGCATGCGCATATCGACGAAGGCCATGGCATACGGTAATCCCGATTCCAGCGAGTGCTCCAGCTTGGCCAAACCCTCCTGCCCCTGGTATGCCGAGTCGAGTTCAAACGCCTCAACTGTGACCTTGATCTGGTCGCCGAACAACGCCGACTCGACGGCGTTAAGTTCCGCATGCTGCGGTGTCAAAGGCACGAGGATCTTGCGGAAATCCTGATGGATCGTCGGCATGTCGTCGATCAGCAGAATGCGACGGTTCACCGCACGGCTGTTCACTTCGGTGTCCATCACGCGGTTTCCTGTGCGACCGGAATATCCAGGGTAAAGCAGGCGCCTTGACCGATACCATCGCTGTATACGGTCAATGTGCCGCCCATTTCCTGCGCGGCCAGCACGCAGCTGTGCAAGCCGAAGCCGTGTCCGGTCTTGCGTGTGGTGAACCCGTGCGCGAAGACGCGAGTCAAATTCTCCGGCGCGATTCCTTCTCCGTCGTCAGCGACCGTGACACGCAGGATTGCCCCATCGACGAGGACAGCGTCCAGCGTGATACAGGGGGTGGACTCGGACGCGTCGTGCATCGCCTGCTTGGCGTTGCTGATCAGGTTCACCAGGATCAGCAGCAGGCGATTCTTGTCCAGTAGCAGCATTGGCAATTCGGGAATGTTGTTGATCACGCCCACCTTGTGGCGGGTCAGGGCGCCTGCGTTCATGCGCAGGGCGTCGCCAACCAGATCACCAAACTTCAACGGCTCGAGGTGTCGCGACGTGCCGGCATAGGATTGTTGGGTCGCGATGACATCTTTGATGTGGTCAATACTCTTGCCCAGTGCGTCGAGCTCTTCTGCCATGACCTCGTGTTCGCCCTTCAGCGCCAGCGCAAGCTCTCGCAGGTAGCCGGGCAACAGCTGGCCCCGGATATCGTGGGTCAGAAAACCGCCGAGGTCGTCGGCGTGCTCGTCCATCAGCGCAACCGCACGCGTCAGCCCGTTGACCTTGGAGTTTCTCAGCTGCGTGCTTACCAAGCCTGCCGAGACATTGACTCCATTGAGTACATTGCCGACGTTATGCAGCACGTTGGTCGCGATCTCCGCCATGCCGGCCTGGCGCGCCGTAGCGACCAGCTGACTTTGCGTCTGGCGCAGTTCCTGCGTGCGCCCCTGTACCCGTTGCTCGAGATTCTCGTTCGCGACTTTCAGCTCCTCATTGACGCGGTGGATCACGGCGCGGCTGCGCAGCAGATTGACCGCCGCATAGAGCAACAACGCGGCAAGCACTGCTGAGAAAACCAGCAAGTATTCGCGGTAGCGCTGGTCCTGAGCCGCAGCGCGTTGCTGCCTGGTGCTCAGCACGTCATGGATTTCTTCGATACGCACTGAGGTCGGCACCGAAGCGATGCCGTTGAGGAGTGTGTTGACCCGCTCTTGTTCGCGCAGAACAGTGCGGACATGGGCGCCGAACATGACGATCATTTCGCGGACGTCCGATGCAAGCGTGTCCACGCCCGATTCAAGCCGGCCCAGCTCAGTCTGGATTTCCTCGGCCCGCTCACTCGACGCGCTTTGGCTGTAAAGCACGCTCGCGAGCAGCAACGTGCTTACGATGTCTGTCCTGCTCCGGGACGTCGGTTGAATGTCAGCACCTACGGCTTCGATCGCGTTTTGGACGTCCTCCGCCGCGGTCGGCAGGAAGGCCAGTGAGTTTCGCAGAACCGAGTTATCTGATTTGAATTGCTCGATCAACGCGGCTTTCTCCTCGATAGCGCGCGCCAGCGCCGTGTGCCCCTGCGCCAATGCAGCATCTGCTGCGTTGTGCCGCACCCCCATATCGGCCTCGAGCTTTTCCGTCAGCCGAGTCAAGTCGGCCAAGGTATCGGCCAAGCGATCGTAGTGCGTATTAATCCCGATTCTGGATTTGAGGACGTCCAACTCCCATTGCGCATCGAGCTGCTTGAGATGGCGCAGCACCGCAATCTGCTCGAAGTAATCCGATTCGCCAAGGTGTCGCTTCTTGGCATAGACAAAAGCAAGGGCGGCAATTAGCAGGACGCCCACGATCGCAATCGGCAGCCAGGCCCGCCGACCGACCGCTCTCATGGCTTTGTCCCCAGTTCACCGGTGAGCGTATCGAGAAATCCGACGATCAACGCTTTGTCCTCTTTGGAGGCGAGACGGCCGAGCTGGTATCTGAACATGACGTCGACGGCATCGTCCAGCGTCTTCGCTGAAGCATCATGGAAGTAAGGCGCAGTGAGCGCGATGTTGCGCAGACTGGGTACCTTGAATACATTCTTGTCGCTCTCCACTTTGGTCACCAGATAGCGGCCCAGATCCGCTTCCGTCGGATTGCCTCGTTTCTCGAAGTAATCGCCCATTACGCCAAATTTCTGAAACATGTTGCCGCCGACGTTGACCCCCTGATGGCAGGCGACGCAGCCGAACTGTTTGAACTTCGCATATCCTGCTCGCTCCGCATCAGAAATGGCGCTGACGTCGCCGCGTAGAAATTTGTCGAAGCGCGAATTCGGGGTGATCAGCGTTCGCTCGAACGTTGCGATTGCGTTCTGGATGTTAGCCCGAGTAATCCCGTCCGGGTAAGCGGCGGAGAATGCGCTTCGGTACTTTGCGTCCTGGGATACGCGGCGTACAACTTCCTTCCATTCAGCGCCCATTTCGACCGGGTTCTGCATGACGTGATCGATTTGCGCCTCCAATGTGTCGGCACGACCGTTCCAGAACTGTTTGAAGTTGAGTGCTGCATTGAGCACCGTCGGCGCGTTGACGCTGGTCAGACCGCCATCCAATCCAATCGAACGATCGCGACCGTCCGCACCGCCCTTGGTCAGATCGTGGCAAGTAGCGCACGAAACACGACTGTTGCCGGAAAGGCGCCTGTCGTTGAACAGCAGTCTGCCGATTTCCGATCGAGCGGGATCCTGATTCAAACTCAACGGAATTGGCTGAATAGGTTCGTTGAGCGAGGCGGCGGATGCAATGCTGGACGTCCAGGCTATTGCCATCATCACCAGCGTCATAAGCTGCCGTCTGTTCACGTTGCTACCTCCCGCAATACTTTCACTTTCATCTGAAGCAGCTGCCTGGCGGGTTTACATCCGCCATTCATCCCGAGTAACGCATATCGCTGGTTTCGCCTGAATCGAAACCTCAACGGCTGTCGATTGAGGGTCCGCACGAGACGTTTTCCAGTCGGCGTCGGTTCCGTGCGGAAACCCTATTCAGTGAAATCACAATACACGTTCTGATCATCATGCGGCGTACGTGCAACTACATATCGAAACGCATTCACTCGCACGCGGCGCACACGCTCAGATCTGCGCCCGATTCGACCGCGATTCGATATTCGTCCATAGCCCAAGACCAGAGGGTAACCAGCGATACCGAGTCCGGTCGATCTTGATGTTTGCATCGCTCTTCCAGCGCGATGTGATTCGAACAATAGGGATCCGGTTCGACCCGCTGGAGCGCATGAGATGCCGGGGATCGGGCGTGCTGCTGATTGACTTCCGTCCGCAGCTGAAAACGCCATCGTGATCGTGCGCGAGCCGTTGTCCCCAAGGCGCTTGCTTCAGTTGTAGGTGCGGCTCTTGCACCGTACTTTGCGGGATACTGGTACGATCACTTCAGTTCAAAAACGTATGCGCCGCGACCCAATGAGTTCCTCTCTCTCGCCACTTCCTCCGATTGACGAGCCCAAGCAGCTGCTCGATCGCGCACTCGTCACCACTTTCCTGCAAAACGTTCCCGACGCCGTCTATTTCAAAGACCGGGCATCGCGTTTCATCGCGATGAGCGTCTCGTTCGTCAAAATCCTCGGGAAACAATCGGAAGACGAAATCATTGGAAAATCCGACTTCGATTTCTTTGACAAGATGCATGCGCAGCCTGCTTTTGATGACGAGCAACGCATCATGCTCACTGGAGAATCCATTCTCGGGAAATTGGAAAAAGAAATCTGGTCCGATGGCCACGTGACCTGGGTGTACACCAGCAAGATGCCGTTGCACGATCTGAAGGGTGAAATCATCGGTACCTTTGGCATCCGCCGCGACGTCACTCTCAACAAGGAAATGGAGGCGACCCTCGAGAAGAAACACCGGGAGTTGATGGAGACGTCTCGCGTCGCCGGAAAAGCCGAGGTGGCCACTGGGGTGCTGCACAATGTCGGCAACGTGCTCAACAGTCTCAATGTTTCCGCCTCGATCATTGCCACCGGTTTCCGCCAGTCGAAAACCGAGAGCCTCGCCAAGCTCACCCAACTGCTGCGCGAGCACCGCCACGATCTCGGTGCATTTCTCTCCAGCGACCCCAGGGGCATGCGCGTTCCGGAATTCATCACTACCCTCGCTCAGCACTTCAGCAGCGAGCGAGATCGCCTGCTCCAGGAACTGGATTCCCTGCAGAAGAATGTCGATCACATCAATGAGATCGTTTCCATGCAGCAGAGCTATGCCATCATGCTTGGCACGGTGGAAACCCTTGACGCCGGCTCGCTGATGGAGGACGCCTTGCGCATGAACTCAAGCGCCCTGGATCGCCACGACGTGCGGGTCGTTCGGGATTTTCAGGCCAGGCCACATATCGTCGCAGAGAAAGGCAAGGTTCTGCAGATCCTGGTCAACCTGATCAGCAACAGCAAGCATGCCTGCGATGACGGCGGCCGCCCCGACAAGGTCGTGACGCTGCGCGTCACACCGGGTGAACCGGGCTATGTCCGATTCATCGTCCAGGACAATGGCATCGGCATCCTGCCGGAAAACCTGCCAAAGATATTCCAATATGGATTTACAACCAGGGCCGCCGGTCATGGCTTTGGCACCCACTCCAGTGCCATCGCGGCAAAAGAAATGAAAGGATTCCTCACTGCTTACAGCGACGGTCTCGGCCAGGGCGCCACTTTTGTCCTGGAATTGCCCGCCGCAAAAACGCTCGCGCATACTTGAGCCAGAAAGGCCCAGCAACGCCATGCAATCTCCCTCCTCCCTCTCCAATGAGTCGACCGAGCTGGACGCTTCTACACTGGATCAGATCCTGGTCGCTGCGGTTCTCGAACATGCGCCGTTCCATCTGTACTTCAAGGATCGTGACTGCCGCTTCATTGCCATCGGCCGACAAAAATTGATCCGCCATGGGTGCACTGATGCCAGCGAAATGATCGGGAAATCCGATGCGGATTGTTTTTCACCGGAACACGCCGAGCGCGCGCGCAACGATGAGGAACACATCATGCGCACTGGAACAACGCTCGTGGGACAGGAAGAAAGACTGGTCTGGCCCAACGGCGACGTCGATTGGGGGCGCGCGACCAAGATGCCACTGCGCGAAGAATCCGGCGCCATTATCGGTACGTTTGGGTACACCGAAGATATTACCAAGGAAAAGGAGTTGAGCCTGTCATTGAAGGCGGTGCAGGGCGCGCTCGTGGACGCTTCGCGGATGGCCGGCATGGCCGAAATCGCCGCCGGAGTGCTGCATAACGTGGGCAATGTGCTCAACAGTCTCAATGTTTCCGCCTCAATCCTGGCTTCGGGTCTGCGCCAGTCGAAAGCCGAAAGCCTGAGCAAGGTGGGGCAACTTTTGTGTGAACACACGGCTGATCTCGCCACTTTTCTCAGTGAGGATCCCAAGGGCAAACAGGTGCCTGAATTTCTTGAATCACTCTCAATCCACTTCAGCACCGAGCGCGAACGTCTGCTTACGGAAATCGAGGCGATGCAGAACAACGTGGATCACATCAAGGAGATTGTTTCGTTGCAGCAAGCCTATGCGACGACGGGGATGCTGGAATCTGTCGATGCCGCCACCTTGATGGATGACGCATTGCGCATGAACAATGGCATTCTTGACGGTAGCCAGCTCAAGGTGATCAAAGATTATCAGCCGGTGCCCGCCGTGATGGCTGAAAAGGGGAAAGTGCTGCAGATTCTCGTCAACCTGATCCGTAACAGCAAACATGCCTGCGATGAAAGTGGTCGGCCCGACAGGGAAGTGACCTTGCGCGTGGCACCTGGCGAATCTGGCCGCGTGCAACTCATCGTAGAAGACAATGGCATTGGCATACCGCCAGAAAACATCTTGAAAATATTTCAACATGGCTTTACGACCAAGTCGCAAGGACACGGCTTCGGTATCCATTCCAGCGCAAACGCAGCCAAAGAAATGAAGGGGTCCCTGACTGTGCTCAGTGAGGGCCCGGGACACGGCGCGGTTTTCACCCTCGACCTGCCGGCCGCGGAAGTCGTGGCGCGGTCAACGGCCCTTACTCCCTAGAATCAAGCCAGTAATTCGTAGAGACTCCTGTTCAAGAAGAGTCCTACGCGCAAGTCGAAGTTCAGTGAGTGTCCATACATCACGCCCGATCACTTCCGGATCGCCTTCCCACACCAAGCCGAGCTGTTGCTCAGCATTTCGCTGTCGCAGCACCGGAACCAGCGTTGCCTTGTCCCGGTGATCGTATTTCGACAGGCGGCGTTGCTGATGGCCTAGCTCCGGTGTGCGGTCATGTTGGCTTGCAGCGGATGGCGTGGGTGCAATTCACAGTGGATGCTGTTTCGGTTCGGTCGGTTGCACGCAATCGGTCTCGTTGCTGTGCGCGGTGGCGTCTCCAATCAATTCAACCGCAGCCAGCTGGCTCAATCCACATTCGGTTTGGGCGCGGATCGGATGACTGCTCAACAACTTTCGCTCGATTGCCCGATAATGGCTGTTCCGCAACACACGTCCAGATCATGAGACTCGCACTCGGCATCGAATACGACGGCACCGACTACTTCGGCTGGCAGATCCAGAAGAACGGGCCGTCGCTGCAGCACGAGGTGCAGAAGGCGCTTGGGTTTGTCGCCAATGCACCGATCGAGGTGGTCTGTGCCGGGCGCACCGATGCCGGCGTGCATGGTGCCTGCCAGGTAGTGCATTTCG
>JANMSL010000586.1:0-15894 GCA_031389245.1 Lysobacterales bacterium
CCCCGCCAGCATCCAGACTTCGACCACACTTCGACAACTGGTTTCTAGTGGCTTGCAACGCCGCAGCGCATGCACATGCCGGGCACCGCACGCCCCGACCAACCCCTCGTACCGCTCGATGGCCGACCACGGAATCGATTGTGATTTCGCTCTTCGCCCGCTCAAGCTTTGAAGCCCCGCACGCCAATCTCCCGCGCTGGAACGCCCGCGACAATACTCATCGGTGCGACGTCTCGGTTGACCACTGCACCGGCCGCTACTACCGCTCCCTTCCCGATGGTGACGCCAGGCAGCACCACGACATGCGCGCCCAACCAGACATCGTCCTCAATCCGGATCGATTTGCTGGCGCAGCCTTGTGCCGCGATCGGTTGGCCAGCAGCGTGCAGGTGCGTGTGATCGGTAATGAAACAGCCCGGTGCAATCAACACGCCATCTCCAATCCAGAGCTGTTCCGAGATGTCGAATTCGCTGTTGCACCCAACGAACACATCGCGCCCGAGACGAATGCGCGCGGTGTCGACGGTCGCCTTGATATGAATCTGATGCTCCAGTTGACTACGCTCTCCTACTTCCATGCACCAGGGTCTACGCACTACGCAACGCGCCGCGATGCGAACTCGCGCTCCCAACTTCGCGCCACGCCAACGCAGCAGTGCCGAACGGATTCGATCGCCGACAACCGTCAGTCTCTCGCCCACGTGGCGCTCGATCAGCGACAACATCATGTTTCCTGCGGCCGCAGGCCCGTTGCCAAAAGCTGGTGTGCGCTTAGCCCGCCGATGCCTGGCAGGGACAACGTCAGCCGGTCAACAATACGCAGTAGTCCAACAGGCGCGAATCGGTGCAAGTAACGCAGCTTCATGTGTCCATTGATGAAAGGGGTCTCGAAGTAGCGCGTTTGGGCTTGCTGGTACCCAGCGGCCTGATACAGCTTGCTCAATTCCGCGGCCCGGTATGCGAAAAAATGACCGTCGCCATCCGCAGTGAATTGCAGGTGCTCCCAGTCACGCGGATCGCCGAGTTCGGCGTAGGTAGGCAGCGGATTTTTCAAGTACGAACCATTGGGCGTGGTGGTCACCAGGCGCCCGCCTGGCTTGAGCAAGCGCATCAGGCGGGACAACAATTCTGCCGGATAAACCAGATGCTCAATAATCTGATTGGCAAAAATCAAATCGTGGCCACCCGGAATCTCGTCCTCCAGCACGTTGGCGACTAGAAACTGGACATCGCCGTGCGTATGCCGCGAGCGCGCGTAATCCAGAAACTGCGGACGGATGTCAGCCGCGATTACCCGATGACCCCGCTCTGCCAGCATCAACGCCAGAGTGCCTTGGGCACAGCCGACGTCAAGAATGCGCAGCGGCAACGCGCCGGCGATGCCGAGATAGAGATCAAGTTGGTTGTGGTATTGGTTCCAGATCTGGGGTGCGATGCTGCGATCCCAAATCTCCTGCATGTCATGCCGATACAGCGCAATCACATCTGCGGCCCAGGTTGGGTCAAACACCGGGGCCTTCACTAGCCAACCATCCAGTGCAGCAGCGCTTTCAGATGCAGGGGATTGTCACGCAGTGCTTTGCGGAAGTACGTCTTCGCCAATTGCGGATCCCGTCGACGTACGCACGAGCCGACAAAATAATGAAAGCGCGCGCGTTCGACGGCAGTCAATGGCAGTTTCGATGTCGGTGAGGATTCCACTTCCCGGATCAGCGACTGATCGTCTCCACCTTCACGCCGAACTGCAGTGCATTCCAGAGCCAACCGTGCCATACGAAATTGTTCCGCGCGGCGGCGGCTGCTAATACTTCCCGCCTCCATCCGAGCGAGGTAGAAAATCTGCTCCATCCCCAGACACTGCCCCTGTTCGGCAAGTCGCAGCCACAGGTCGAGGTCCTGGGCCACGGCAAAAGCCGCTCGATAGCCGCCAGCACGCAAATACGCGGCGCGTCGAAACATCGTTGCGCCGTGGTGTGGGGGTCCACGCACCAGACCAATTTTCGTCGTCCGCAGTCCGGCATCCAGTTCCAGCATCGGGAGCGCCAACGTGTACAGGGGTTCCTGCAAGGGACCGCACACCTGCACCGCGCTGGCAACCATCACTGCTTGCGGCTGCGCCCGCAGGAAAGTTTGTTGCTCGGTCAGTCGGCCGGGCAGCGAGATATCACCGGCATCCTGACGCGCGATGAACTCGCCGCGCGCGCGTTCGCAGCCGAGGATCAACGCGCGCGTCAGACCCGTATTGTTCTGATGAACGACGCGCAGGCGTGGATGGCGTTCGGCGCACTCATCGAGTATCCGCGCCGAGTCGTCGCTGGATCCGTCGTTGACCACGATGAACTCGAACTCGCAGCCTTCCTGATTGAGCACGCTCAACAATGTCTCTTGCAACGTGGCGGCTCCGTTATAGACACTCATGACCACAGAGACTTCTGGCGCAACACTCATACCTGCCTCGAGATGAATCGCTCGGCCCAGCGGCTGGAGCGCTGCCATCCGAAGATGGCGACCGCAAATCGAAACAGACGAAAATCCCACCTGGGCCCAAGCGAGTGCGAACGCGCGAGTTCAAACAGGTGGCACGCCTCGACCGAAAGGCCACGCGCTCCAGCACTTCGCGCCATCCAGAATAGACTACGTGTAAAGCGTTGCATTTCGGGGGCTTCGAGCGGTACACCAGCAGTTTTCGAATGTTCGAGCACTGCCAAATAAGCTGAAACGCGATCGCGCATCGCTTCAGGATCACTGCGCCACTGGTGACATAGACGTGGCTCGTGATGGTCACGCGTTTCGGCGAGATAGGCGTCCACGTAGTGCAACTTAACTCCAAGCGCGGCCGCCTGGCTATCGTATTCCCAGTCTTCTAGTTGACGCTTGCTTGGCCAAGGTCCGACCTTGCCCAGCACATCTGTACGATACAACGGCGTCATCGTCGGCCAGATTGGTTCTTGCAAAAGTGCAGGAAACATAGTGCGAAAGCGCTCGCCGGTACGCTGGGCCGGATGCGGCATGCGCGCTCCGTGACTGCGCGAGTATGACTTGCCGTACGCGATACCGGCATCCGGATCGCTACGCAAACCAGCGATCTGCAATGCGAACTTGTCAGGCAACAGCAAATCGTCGCTATCCAGGAACTGCACGAACTCGCCCTGCGCCGCATCAAGTCCGAGTTGTCGCGCCGTTCCGGGGCCTGCGTTCGCCTGCCTGAGCACACGCACGATCTCGGGATGTTGAGCACGAATCTCATCTTCAACTTTCAACGTATCATCGGTGGAGCCATCATCGACGATGATGATCTCGATGGGTCGCCAGGTTTGCGCCAGCACACTGTCAACTGCCTCGCGCAGCATCACGGCACGGTTGTAAACCGGAATTACCGTGCTGACCAGGCCCGCGATCAAACAGCTTTGTCCGCTGAGTAAGGTGGGTGCAACCCGCCAACTGTGTAGGGTGGGTGCAACCCATTACTCGGAGTATTCAAGCTGCGTGCTCCGCAACGTAATGTGGTGCCCATAGCTCCAGCAGCAACAAACGCCAAGCACTGTTGCGCAGAATCGACAGGGCGCGCGGCCAGGCATAGCCCGCGCGCCCATGGTCAAAATACTCGCGCATCGCCGCATGCAGCCCCAGGCGCCGCGCCCACACGCCATCGAGCAATCGCTCACGGGCAAACCGGCGGAACTCCGCATGATCGTCCATCCAGCTGGCCGCGAGCGGCGCACCGAACTTGGGACGCTGGCTGATCGAATCCGGCAGTAATCGTTCGCGCCGGGCCAGCGCACGCAGCAGATATTTGTTCTCGCCGCCACGCAGCAGCCATTCGTGCGGCGTTCGAAACGCCAGCTCGGCGACGCGTCGATCCAGATACGGCGCTCGTGCTTCGATGCTCTCGGCCATGCTCGCCTTGTCGACTTTCATCACGTATTGGTTGGGCAACTGTCGACAGGATTCGAACAGGCGCACGGCGTGAAAGGGATCGCCACGGCCTGCCTCCAGATATTCGCCCAGCACGCGACGAAAATTGCCGAACAATCGTCCATGGCGACGACCGGCATAACGCTGGTACAGACGGAACTGCTGCCAGAGTCCGAGCCGCTCGGGCGTTCGGAACACATCGTAGCCACCGAACAATTCGTCGGCCCCCTCGCCGACCAGTACTACTTTGATGCCGTGCTCGCGGCAGCGTCGATACATCAACCGCGTCGTGATCGTGCCCCAGTCGGCGAACAGATCGTCGAACACCCAAGCGCCCTCGACTACCTCGTGCATCACCTGCTGCGGGGTAATCAGCACTTCAATGTGCTTTGAGCCAATGTACTCCGCCACCTGGCGCGCATATGGGCGCTCGTCGACACTGGAATCCGCGAAGCCCATACTGATGGTGAGTATCTGCGACTTGCGCGCGGCGAGCGCGGCGATGACGCTGGAATCCAGACCACCCGATAGCAGCAAGCCCAGTGGCACGTCGGCGATCAGGTGTTGCTCGGTCACTTCGCCCAGCACTGCGTGCAATTCGTCGATGCGCTGATTCTCGTCGCGGCGGTCTTCCGCCGAAGGCGCTGGTGGCGAAAAGTAGCGCACGATGCGCAGCGCCGCGTTCAGCCGAATCTCGGCGCGATGCCCAGGCGGTAGTTTGCGAACGCCTTCGAAGATGGTCTGGTGTGCATCGAACACATAGCCGAATTCGAGATACTGCTGCAGCCCCATATCGGAGAGCTTCAAGCGGAATCCCGGCAAAACCTTGAACGCCTTGACCTCGGATGCAAACACGATGCCGTCGGCCGTCTCCAAGAAATACAGCGGCTTCATGCCCATCGCATCGCGTGCCAGATGCAACGTTGCGCCGCGCGGATCCCATAGCGCCACTGAAAACATGCCGGCGAATCGCGCGAAACAAGCGCTGCCCCATTGCAGATAGCTGCGCAGCACGACTTCAGTGTCGCCCTGCGACTCAAAGCTGTGGCCCAGAGACTGCAATTCGGAACGCAGCGAGCGGAAGTTGTAAAGCTCGCCGTTGTAAGCGAGGGTGACGCCGGAAGCCGCATCGCGCATCGGTTGATGGCTGGCCGCGCTCAGATCGATGATACTCAAACGCAAGTGCCCAAGCGCCACGCCGGATGCGGTGTCGTGGAAGTCACCGCGATCGTCCGGACCGCGATGTCGGATCGTATCGAGCATTTGATTGAGCACCGCTGCCGATGGCGCCGCACCCTGTGCACACAGCCAGCCCGCTAGCCCGCACATGGGATGCTCACCACCTGGTGTCGACCAAAAACGGACGTCGCCTCAGAAGCCAAGCGCTGCATCTCCACGCCAACCTGCCGGTCCCGACATCGCCCCCGATTCCATCGCACACAAACGCTCAATTCGAGCCGCCGCCGGCATCTCCGCCAACGCACGATGTCGAGCCAAGGTCGGATTATCCGCTTGGTACTTGCCGGGCTGCGCCGGGTGCCAAAGGTGCGCCAGCGGCAGGCAACCGTAAGGCCAGACTCGAAGCGTCTGCGCACGTTCCCAAAACTCGTTGTCCTCCCCGCCCCAGCCGACGAAGCGTTCGTCCATGCCGCCAATGCGGTGGTAAGCCTCACGACCAATAGCCACGCTCCCGCCTCCCTCCAGATTTTGCGTGATCGCCTCAGGTGGCTGTTCGACCAAGTTCGCTGTGCCTGCGAAGTACGAATGGGTATGACGCTCGCTCATGTAGAAAATAAAACGCTTGAGATTGATGACGTCATGCCCGCGGCTTGCCACTTCAACAAGTTTGGACGCATAGTCGACGGGTACGAGCATGTCGTTGTCGTGCAGCACGAGCAATTCGCCACGCGCTTGCTTGGCGCCGACGTTGAACGTCCACGACCGGCAGTACGGCATGCTGACTGTGGGTGGTGGGGTATGGATGTGGCGGACCCACTCTGGCAAACAGCCAGCGAGTTGCGGCTCCACATCCTGCTCCACGACGATGCACTCGGTCGTGACGCCCTGTTGGGCAGCGATACTGCGCAGTGTAGCCAGCAAATGCGGTAGGCGAGCCATGCCACGGTGACCGATGATAAAACTGACCTGGGGCACCACCCCCTGCGCATTGCTCGGCAACTCTGCATAGCCAATAGGATGCGTAGCCATAGCGCGACGCATCAGCTTTTTCCCCAGCGCCGGAATGATCTTGGGCGCATGCAAGTCACTGGTCCACCGCCAGTCGCAACAGTAACCACTACCGTTGGGCGCGCGTTGCAAATGTTCGCTGCGATTGCGCAAAGCGAGGTAAGCATCTCCGCCACGCACGAGCGCCCAGGCGTATCTCGGCAGATCCAGGAGCAGCACGCCGAGCCATTGCTGCAAGGTGGATTTCAAGAGCCTCCCGGCAATGACATGCCTGTGCTCAATTTCTGCTGTCCCGGACATACCAATCGTCCCATCGACTGATCGCCTCGAAGTTTCGTCGGTACCCCTGCGCTGACAGCAAATCGAAAAGGTCCTGTCGACGTGGCCCGTAGTTGTGCTCGACAGCAATGCAATAAATGTTGAACCGATCAAAGTCAAAGTGCGAAAGAATTTCGAACTCGGAACCCTCGGTGTCGATGCTCAGGAAATCGATATTGCGCGGTGCATTGAACTTCACCAGCAGGTCGTTCAGAGAAATGGTGTTGACCAGAACTCGATTCGCTGTAGCGCGGCCACTCTTCTCTTGCTCAAATTCCGCAATGGTCGACAGATAGCCGTCCTGGACGAACTCGAGTTGATGACCGGACTCGCTCCAGACGCAATCATCGCTGACCGCACAAGTTCGGTTGCGACGCAACGCCTCCTGATTCGCGGGGTTCGGCTCGGCCAGTAATCCGCGCCAGCCGAAGCGCTGCTCGAGCAGCAACGTGTTGCTCAACTCCAGTCCATCGGCGGCACCGAACTCGACAAAATACCCATCCCGCTTGGCTCCGCATTCGAACAACACCCAGTAGTCCTGAAAGATCTGCGAATGACTGATCGTCTCTGGATTCGCCAGCCATTGCAGAGTGTGACCCATGAACGTCGCCAATTTTGGATCGAGCTGACAATGCTCTGGCAGATGTCGAAACAGCGCCAGGACGATGGCGGGTACGAGATCAGCGTGTTCTTCGCGAGCGTCCATTCCCAGTCGATTGAGCGTGTCGCATAGCCTCAACTTCTCATCGATGGACTGAGGGCGAGCCGCAACGATTCGCCGCCGCGTTGCCAGCGACTGCGTGGGCAAGTAGCGGGCGACCGTGTCTGCAAAACATTTCTGTAATAGATAGGAGAGGTAGTTCACGTCAGTCGCCACGCGCACTTGCTTGGTCTCGCGTCATTCAGAACCGGAACGCCATGTCGTCGGTTGGCGAATCGCTGTTCATTACCAGATATCCAAGATCGCGCAATCGAGCAGTAGCCGCGGAGTGCTCATCTTCGCTCATGTGCGCGGTCTCATAGTGCAACAAGCCTGGTTTGATGCTCTCGAATGGGAACCAGGCGAGCAACTGCGCGTCGAATCCTTCTGCATCGATTTGCAGCACATCCACTGATCCCACATCGCTCTTTCTGAGCAAATCGGTGAACGTCAGTGTCGGCACTTGCACGGCGACGATATGCTGCGAAATTCCCGGAGCCCGGTCTTCGTGCTTCAGCAAATGCAATTTGTCGAAGCTTGCCAGTTGCTCGGTCCAAAGCGGCAGCCCGGCAACCCCCGGCGGCACACAATAGATAACCCGGTGCCCTGTCGCTGCGTCGATGGCTGCGTTATGCAGATCGACATTGCTGCGGCCGCCAAATCGTTCGCGCAATCTGGAGAACGCTGCCGGCTGAGGTTCCACAAATATGGCATGGCAGGGGTGCTTTGTGATGAATTCACTGGTCGGATCGTTGGTCACGCCGTCGAACGCGCCCACAATCAGCACGCGAAAATTCCGGCACCTGAGGAATTGCAGCTCGAGTAGATCATCGAAGCCAAGATTCAAATTCCCAGTCACTTCGCGCCGCATGAACGGCCATCGACGTGAAAGCACCCAGCCGCAAAGTTTCGCGATCGCGGCCAAGGAACGCCTGGTTGGCAAGTGACCGGCGCTCGCCATGGCCACAACCCCCCGCGACAGCCACCAAGACAGTTTAAGCATCTGCGGCACGATGCTCTGCCGCAAAGCAAGGTTCGATAACGCAGATCCCATACTTTTGCGTGATTCGAGCGGTCAACTGTCGCTTCGAAAGAAAATCGTGAACCGCCCGGCTGCATCCGTCCCACGTGTAGTAGTCGTCCACGATGATGATTCCATCGCGTGCCATGTGCTGATAGAGCGACTCCAGAACAATCATCGTGGAGTCATACCAGTCGCCATCGAGGCGCAGGACTGCGATGGGCGAAGGTGGCACGAATCCGACCACCGTCTGATCGAACCAACCCTTGATTATCTTGTGATTTGGCGCTCCGGACAGCGCCATCGCACGCTGGGCAGATTCAATTGGCGCGCGGCAATTGTCGTAGAATTGGGGACTCTCGGTGTCTTGTTGCCAGGCCTTTGCCGATGCGCCGTCCTCTGACGTTGGTGTCGGCAAACCCTCGAAGCTATCAAACAGAAAGTACTCCCGATTCGGGCCTAACACTTCCGCCATTCCAGCGGACATGCCGCCTCGCCAAACACCGCATTCGATCACACAACCCGACACGTGCTTCCTGGCGCCTACAATGAGCAGATTCCGCCAGAAATATCCGGCGGGCGCCATGGTAAATTCACGATACTTTCTATGCAGCGTGAGACTTCGCATCGCGCGCAGAGATCTTGCCAGCTGGCTGCGTGCGCTTCGAAATGCTGTGATCAGACTCATCTCCTAAGCTCTTAAATGTCGCCCAAAGATACTGATCACGGTTTCCTGATTGTCGCCACGATCATTTGAGTCGCATGGGTGGCGTGCGGATGCAGGTGTTCCTGCACGTCCACGAACTGGCCCACGTAGCGACGGAATTCCTTGAACGACCATTCGCGCATGTGATGCTCGGTATGCGGCGGCCCCAATTGGAAGCGCGACAAAGCGGGATACTCGCGCTTTCTGTCCGGCGTCGAAAGCACCAGGTACTTGCGCGACAGCGACAACAGGAATTCCATCAACTCATCCGGGTTGAGCACATGTTCGATCACATCGGAGCACACCACCAAGTCTGCAGGTGGATAGCTGCGATCAGAAAACGGTGCGTGCGCCCACCTCCGCTCAGGATAGGTTTTGCGAAGGAACTCCAACGTCTCAGGCACATCGAAGCCGATCGTGTCGTACTCGCCGAGATAGTGGACCAACTTGTACCCCGAGCCGCAACCCACATCGTAAACAGTCTTTGCGCCCTCGACCCGTGCAATTTCCGCGGCGCGAAGGTAGACCTCCTTCTGATACTCGTCCGCCAGCGACGTATCGTCGAAATAGCAGTATTTTGAGCGATGGCGATAGGCCCCGCGGATGCAGTACTTCGACTCGGCGCCCAGCATTTCCTTTGCCTGCGCCAGCCCATGCAGTGCGATGTCTTTTATGGAACGCTTTACTGCTGCGACTCCCATACCGTCCCCCTAGTCCAATTCAACGTTGTGTAATGACCTGCGAGAAACCATGGCGTATCTCTCTCCCGTACTAGCGCTACTCGCATCCCGGTCAGCTGCCTTGAGCATGTTGAAAATTCGAACCGGCAAGGCCGAGTCGCTCCAGGAAGAAGGCGCGGATCGAAGCATCGGAAAAACGCTTCCAGAATTCTTTTGCCGAAATGATGCTCTGACTGAGATCGCTTTCCCACATCGACTGTGCGCGCAGACGCAAGTCTTCGAGATCTTCGTACCGATAGACCTCGCCCAAGTGATTCTTTCGCACGCGGAAGCCAAGCAATCCGCGATCCGGCACGAGTACTGGTTTACCCAGCTCGAGCGCCTGAATGACGGTAGAGCTTGAGAGCGCCAGTCGGTGGGTAGTGAGGTACATCCGAATGCAGCCGAAATAAAGTTCCTTTAGCCGCTGCGTGTGTACGTAGTCGTTGGTCTCATACAAGCGGCCCTCCCGCCGCAACTGCATGCGCAGTGCGTCGACATCGCAACGAAAGTACGAGCGCTGCTGCTCGTCAAAGCTGCGACCGGCGTGGATTGCGGATGCGCCCGGAGTCGCTGCGATGAATTCCAGAAACAGATCGTAACCCTTGTAATACGCAGCGTCGCCAAAATACAGAACCGGCTCGCGACCAGCATTCGCCGCAAGGAACGAACGCAACTCGGCTGCTTTGCAAGCGAACTCCGCCATTTCGGCTGCGGACTCTTCCACCGAAGCGGGTCGGGAAATCTCAGGCATCCAGTGGACAGGCGGACCATGCCAGTCGGCCAATCGTTCGTCCTTTACCAGCACCTCGTCCAGCACTTTGCTTCGGATGATCGTTCTCTCGAAGAAGTAACGCAGCGTCTTTCGACGCTGAAACAAAAGTCGTTTGATGTTGCCCAGCGTGGTCTTCAGTGTCGGCGCCCATAGGCTACGACGTTCGCCGGTGAAGGAGTCCTCGCCCGGATACCACTCGCAGGTGTTGGCAAAGATTCCGAGATTGCGGCCAAGCAGCCTTGGTGCAGCTTTCGCGGCGATACGGGTGAATTCGACGCTGAACTTTTCGGCCTCGATGAATAGTGTGGTATCGATGGCGTGTCGCGACTGCATGTCGATCAACTCTTCGGCGGAAAGGTGCGTGTTCCCATTGCGGGAGTACGCTCGAGTTTCGATCAGTTCAATACTCGGCCGCGTAGCAAGTGGCTGCAAGTCTGGTGATTGTTTCAACCCCACTTCGTCGGTAAAGCCTATCGCGATGATCAGTTCGCAGGGCTGACCAGTCAGTGCATCGGCAATCACCCGACAATAGACCCGCGGATGACCGATAACGTCAGGCGAATACAGCAGAATCCGGATCATGTGAAACTCAATTCCATGAAGACCGCGCCATCAATTCGCGTTGAAGGGACGGCTCAAGTCGGGGTCCTGTCGCGGTGTCTGCTTTGGCTCGCGCCGCGGCTCATCTGCCATGGGCAACACAACCTGGCCTGCGCTGAGATCATCCAGAAAGCGACGCGTGCCGAGGCTCAGAAAGGCAAGTGGCAACCCTTTTCCATTACCTTCGGTAGTTTCCATCGACGCGATCGGAACGTCCTTGGGGACCCGGTCGAACCAGTTGTGATAATGGGTGACTTCGCCATCGAGGCTGTAAAAATTGCCCATCCCATATCGCAGGTATGAGAGCTCATCCGACCAGTACTCGGGCGTGAACCCCGGTGTATACACGGGCGAAGAGTCGCTGGGTGACGCGTGCACCTTCATCGCAGACCATGAGAACCCGCGTCTGGCCAAGGTAACCGGCAAATCATGTGTGACGAAGTAATGATCCAGATCCAGATGCAACCGCGGCCAGGGAATTCCGCGACGCCTGGTCCACGCCCAGGTCCTGGCCGCTCTTGCCTTTGCGGTATCGAACAGCATGAAGCAGCTCTCGGGCATTCCGGCGCCGTACGGACGGGTCAATGGGCCGCAACCAATGTCCTCGGGCGAGACCAAAGCGACGTCTCCGCTGAGGCGACGTGCGCAAGTCTGGTACCACCGCGGCGATAGCAGGATAACGTCCGAGTGAAGAAGCAACGTGTGCCTCGCATCCGACATCGACAGCAGCCGGTTCAGCGCAATCGCCTGGCTGCATCGCTCGATTCGAACCTCAGCCCCCATGTCGCGCGCGATCTCCACCGAGCGATCGGTTGACACATTGTCGACAACACCGACGCGTAGACGCACACCTTCAGTGGTCCGACGAATTGACTTGAGGCAGTGCTCGAGGAAGAGTTCGCTGTTCCACGTCGTGACACCAACAAAGAGTTCATTCTTCATTTTCAAGCGTACTCAATAGCGCTCTTTGGCAACATCGATCATCTCGCCCAGGGTCGCGCGCAAATCGTAGGTGTAGGACCACGCCGGGAAGTCTCTCTGGAATCGACGGACATCGCTGATCCACCAGATGTGATCTCCCGATCGCGCGCCATCAGATAGGCTGTACTGCACCTCATGCCCGCTGATGTCGGCAATCAGCGCAATTGCTTCGAGCATGGAGCAGTTGCTGTACCTGGAGCCGCCCATGTTGTAGACCGCTCCAGGTTTCGGGTCGCGGAAGAAGTGCCAAAAGCACTGAACCAGGTCGTTGGAATGGATATTGTCGCGAACCTGTTTACCCTTGTAGCCAAAGATCGTGTACGGACGCGACGTCACTGCACAGCGCACCAGGTACGCCAGAAATCCATGCAGCTCAGCTCCGGAATGCGCTGGACCGGTCAGACAACCACCGCGAAAAACTCCAGTGCGCATGCCGAAATAGCGACCGTACTCCTGCACCATGACGTCTGCTGCCACTTTGCTTACGCCGAAGATGCTGTGCATGGTCTGATCGATGCTCATCGATTCATCGATGCCGTGCTCGCTCCAGGAATGACCTGCGTCCAGCTCCCATCGCGTGGGCGTTTCCACTAGGGGCAGGCTGTTGGGCGCATCCCCATACACCTTGTTGGTCGAGGTCAGGACGAACACTGCATCCGGCGCGTACTTGCGCGTTGCCTCAAGCAATACCAGAGTGCCAACCGCGTTCACCGAGAAATCTGTCATCGGCTCACGTGCGGCCCAGTCATGGCTGGGTTGCGCCGCGCAGTGCACCACGAGCGCGATAGCGTTGCCATAGTGCTTGAACAGTTCCTCGATGGCCGGCGCATCACGAATATCCACAGGCACATGCCGAAAGCGCGGCAGCGACTCGAGCAATTGCTGTGTATTCCAACTGGTCGATGCGTCCTGGCCAAAGAAATAGGCGCGCATGTCGTTGTCGACACCAACGACATCGAAACCCTGTTGATGAAAGAACCGCGCGGTCTCGCTGCCGATCAACCCTGAAGAACCAGTGACAATGACCGTGCTCAACGCATTCCCTATTTCTTTGCCAAGTTGAAATTGCTCATTCGATTACCCGCGCAAGGCGGTCCTCATTGGCTCGCACCCATTCGACAATTCCCTCGACGATCTGCTTCGGTTTCCGTTTCGGCACCCAGTTCAACTGCTGCGAAATCTTGCGGTGGTCGGTCACGTACCAGGGAATATCGACGCTGCTGGTGGTTGGGTCCTCGGCAATGGCAACCGAACGACCGACTGTCTCCCGGCACAAGCCGGTGAACTCTTGCAGCGAAACCGACCCACTTCGACCCCCACCGACGTTGTAAGTGCAACCAGAAACGCGATCCCATGATTGCAGTTGCCGATCGATCAACTCGCACAAATCATCTGGATGCAAAAGATCGCGCACCTGCAAGCCTTTGCCACCAAACCCCGTGTACTTCAAGGCTCGGCCGAAATAGTGCCGCGCCACCCACAGGGTGAACACACCCTGATCCGTCTTGCCGAACTGCCCGGGACCGGCAATCACCCCGCAGCGATTGATGACCACAGGAAAGCCCGCGTGCTGCGCGTATTCCTGGCACAACATCTCTGCAGCGAGCTTCGACGCACCGTAATAGGAGCGATACCGATCACAGGCAAAATCCTCGGCGATTCCTTCAGCGCTGGCGCCAACAATGCTGGAATCCTCGCGATACTCAAGCCGGGTCGGCAAGGTAAGCAGCGGAAGATGGACCAATGGCTCGATCGAGTAGACGCGCGAACTCGAAAGAAACACGAAGCCCGCACAGCGCGCTCGCGCGAACTCAAGGCAGTTCATCGCACCGACCATGTTGGTATCCAGCACATATCGCGGCGAACCGCCCACACCGGCAAGCACGCTTGGCTCGGCCGAAGCCTCGATCAGTACGTCGAAATTTCCCTCGATCGCTTCGAGGTCCGAGGCATTGCGCACATCGCCATGCACGAAGGTCACTCCTTGCGAAACCAGCTCCGCGAGGTTTGACTCTGAGCCGCGTCGGCGCAAATTATCGAACACCACCACCGAGTCTAATCTGCCACCGCTTTGAAAGTAGCGCGCAAGTGCGCTACCGACGAAGCCAGCGCCGCCGGTGATAAGAATCCTCAAGACGCACCCTGCCTGCGATCAGTGTGCGTTTTCATTTTGAGCCTCTCAAGAAGCCGCGTAGCTTTCTGATCACTGTCATAATTCCGACTCTGGGGACAGCGCCAGTCTCCGGCACCGAACGCGTTGCCAGCAAATTGGGATTCGACCACGATTTGCTCAGCCATTCTTTTTTCACCAGCTTCATGTGTAGATAACACTTCTGGCCCAGACTACGCATGCCGCGATAGTCGTGTTGCAGCACTTCGTAAAGGTCCCAGTCCACATAGCGCGCGCGCTTTGGGTCGTACCTGAAAATTCTTGGCTCGTTGTCGGTGGTGTGTTCACCGAGTACGTCATATCCGTCGAACGCGATCACGTCATGCGCTGCGATCAGATTGCGCACCTGCTCGAATTCCGGTGTGGCAATCATGTCCCCGTCCCATTTGCAGACATGGCTGAAGCTCGTCGCATCCAGGCACCAGTTGTAATAGGTTGCCAGGCTTGCTGAAGGTTTTGCCTCGACACGATCGCGATAACCTTGACCAATTGGGCTGCACTCCTTTGCGTAGTCCAGCACCTTGATTTTGCTCCGTTCGCGAGCAAGCTCAGTAACCAGTTCACGAGTGCCATCGGTGCTGTTGTTCAGGACCACGACGATCTCGTCGAACACGCGATAGACGGACATCAAACTCGCCACGATGAATTCTTCTTCGTTCTGACATCGAACGAAGGCGCTCAAGCCTAGCGGCCGCATGGGGTTGCCTTCATAGCAGTCTCAATCGTGCATCAATTGCCGCATGCACTCAGGAATCCTGAGTGCGCCATCCAACGTAAGGTATGGCAACAACCCCGCTGTTGCGGTCGTCGGATCGCCCACCGCGACTCTCCGAGAAGTCCAGAACCGCCACGTCGGGCCCCCATACCCAGGAACCCACGGACGCACCAGCCCCGATTCCCACCGAATACCTTCCGGGTCTAAAAACGTTGCCTTTAATCTCAAAGACAGAAACGAATTTCCCTGCGCTCATTGCCGCTTGCTGCGGCGTGTCATGACACGAGGAGATGTGCAGACCGTCCCGGAACAGGCTGATTTTCAGATCCAGCGCAGGGAAATGCTGGTGCGCATGTCCATGCAACTCGATCTGGAAATCGCAGAGTGGATCGACAATTTCCACCTCGACGCCGGCCTGTTTGTAAACCAGCTGGTCGAACCTGATCTGACTCGACAGCGGCCCCTGGAAGTGCGTCGCGTCGAACACGCCACTGGAACTGGAGAATGATCGCTCGTAAGCACCCAGCCCTTCGCCCACCCCGCCATCAAACGTCAGTTGTCCGCGTTCGAACAAAAGCGCGCGACTGCACAGGTTTCGTACCGCAGACAAGTTGTGACTTACGAAGAACACTGTCTTGCCGCCCTTGGCGACGTCGCCCATCTTTCCCAGCGACTTCCGTTGAAAGGCAGCGTCACCCACCGCCAGCACTTCGTCAACCAGCAACACGTCTGTTTCGAGGTGCGCCGCAACTGCGAACGCCAGACGCACGTACATTCCGCTTGAGTACCGCTTGACCGGCGTGTCGAGGAAACTTTCTACCTCAGCGAACGTCACGATTTCATCGAACTTTCGCGCTACTTCGCGCCGAGTCATGCCAAGGATCGCACCATTGAGATAGATGTTTTCACGCCCGCTCAATTCGGGGTGAAATCCTGTCCCTACTTCAAGCAGGCTGGCCAAACGCCCCTTCAATGTGATCCTTCCGCGCGTAGGTGCGGTGATTCGACTGAGAATCTTTAGAAGCGTGCTCTTGCCTGCGCCGTTGCGGCCCACGACACCGATGACTTCGCCGGGTTGCACATCGAA
>JANMSL010000125.1:0-3514 GCA_031389245.1 Lysobacterales bacterium
CAATGCCGCGGATTACGTGGATCGGCATATTTCCAGTCTCGCCTACGACGTCCGTCTGGGTGGCGGCGTCCAGGCCATGTTCGATTCCGCGTCGCAAAGCACGTGCCGATAACGCGGGCTCGAGGCATGCCGCGCTTCATGCAATAGCGTACCCGCGCGCTCAGCGTCACTGGCATTGGGTGCGTCAAAAAATGCCGAGCCCAGCATCAGCGTGTTGCGACCATGCACGAACTGTGCGCGCACGCCGCCACCCAGACGGACGTCGTAGGCGAGACTGGAAATATGCCGATCCACGTAATCCGCGGCATTGCCGATACCGGGCAGATCGATCATGCGCAGTAGCCGCCATGCCTGCATCAGGTCCTGCGCCGGTGCGTCGCAGTCTCCGGGCGGGCCAAAGCGTTCTGCCTGATAGATACCGAGCGCGCGCTGCACCTCTTGCCAGGATTCAGTCGATACCGGTAACTGGCAAGCATTGCCGCGGCGCGCAGCCGGGCTCAGTGGACACGCTGCCAACGCGGATGTGAGCGTAGCAAGGGACAACAGTAGGCCACAGACCAGATGGGATTTGCGCATGCTGCAGATACTGCCAGAGTCATCATCGCAATCGCCACTCTCGGCAAAGCGCAGCAAGTCACCTATCATCCACGCCCCGCCCGCAGCCCCGTCGACAACTCAACAAGCGCATGAAGCCCTACATCACCACTCGTCGCTCTACGATCCATGGCAACGGCGTGTTCGCCGCTCGCGACATTCCCGCCGACATCGAGTTGCTCGAGTACACCGGGCGACGTCTGACCCACGCCGAGGCAGATGAGCGGTACGGCGACACCGTCGACACCGGACACACTTTTCTGTTCACGCTGGATGACACATACATCATCGATGCCAACGAGAACGGCAACGATTCCCGCTTTATCAACCATAGCTGCGATCCGAACTGCCAGGCGTTTCTGCATGAATCGCCAGACGGCGATCCACGCCACCAGTTCGTGATGATCGAGTCCATGCGCCCGATCAAGCACGGCGAGGAACTCACCTATGACTACAAGATCACTCTGCAACAGCGTTACACCGCCAAGCTGCTGAGGGCCTGGGCCTGTCGCTGCGGCGCAGCGTATTGCACGGGCACCATGCTGAAGCCGAAAAGGCGCGGGGGTAAGTAACGCGGAAGTTGTTCCGATCGGTGCTGAGCCATTCGATCCATCAGCAGCGTGCGCGGCAAACGCCGCGGCAGTGGATCAATATTCGAACGCCTTGAAAATCGGATCAACCGATCCCTGCCAGTCACCGTGGAACAGCTCGAGCTTGCGTTCGGCCGGGCAAATACCGGCGTCAGCGAACTCGATCAGCGGCTCCAGATACATCGACTCGTCCATGCCGCGCGAGTTGAGTCGCGCCCGCCGCTGCAGACCGTGCGCCGAGATTTTCAGTGCCTCGACCGCCAGATCGCGCACGCTGCCGCCACGGAACGGGAGCTTCAAGGCGTGCTGCGGCACACCACTGCGCAATGCTTCGCGCTCGGCCATGCTGAAGTTTTTCACCAGATCCCAGGCGGCGTCCAGCGCGGTGCTGTCATACAGTAGGCCAACCCAGAAGGCGGGCAAGGCGCACAATCGGTTCCACGGTCCGCCGTCAGCGCCACGCATCTCCAGATATTTCTTCAGACGCACTTCTGGAAACGCTGTAGTCAGGTGATCGGCGAAATCCTTCATCGACGGTTTCTCACCGGGCAACACATCGAGTTTTCCGGCCATGAAGTCGCGAAAACTCTTGCCGCTCGCATCCACATACTTGCCGTCGCGGTAGGCGAAATACATCGGCACATCCAACATGTAATCGATGTAGCGCTCGTAGCCGAAGCTTTCGTCAAAGACGAAACCGAGCATCCCGGTGCGGTCGGGATCAGTGTCGGTCCAGATATGCGAGCGATAGCTCATGAAGCCGTTGGGCTTGCCTTCGGTGAAGGGCGAGTCGGCGAACAGCGCAGTGGCGATCGGCTGCAGTGCCAACGAAACGCGGAACATCTTCACCATTTCCGCTTCATTGCCGAAGTCGAGATTGACTTGCACCGTGCAAGTGCGAGTCATCATGTCCAGACCCAAGCTGCCGCGTTTGGGCATGTAGTCGCGCATGATCTTGTAACGCCCCTTGGGCATCCACGGCATTTCCTCGCGCTTCCACTTGGGTTGGAAGCCCACACCGAGAAAGCCAAGACCGATTTCATCGGCGATCGAGCGCACTTCCTTTAGATGCTGATTGACCTCGCAGCAGGTCTGATGAACCGTCTCCAGCGGCGCCCCGGAAAGCTCAAACTGGCCGGCCGGTTCCAGCGACACCGACGCCTGATCACGCAGCAACGCAATCACATTTCCACTGTCGTAGACCTGCTCCCAGCCAAAACGATTGGCCATGCCTTCGAGCATGGCTTTGATGCCGCGCTCACCCAGATAAGCAGGAGGACGCAGATCATCGCTGCGAAAGCCGAATTTTTCGTGTTCGGTGCCGATGCGCCAATCGGTTCGCGGCTTTTCTCCACTCGCCAGATAGTCGACCAGCTCCTGCTTGTTGGCGATCGGGGCTGGGGATTCCTGGCTGGGGTTGGACACGGCACGCTCCGGAACAGAATCAGATGTGGCAGATGGTTACGAAATCATCGATTGCAAGTCAGCGCGATTCAGCACGACGGCTTGACGCTGGAACACAGGTTTCGACGCCAGGCCGGCGGCGATATCCAGCCGGACCCGCTGCAACTGATCCCACCTGAATCTCGCGCGCATGGGCTAGTCTTGCCAAGACCGGAATATCGCCAACGGGATTGCATGCGTTTCACATTGACTCAAATTCTTTTGGCACTGGCAATGGCGACCGCCGCCCCATTGCGTGCCGATTCCGCCGAGGCCCCGGCCCTGCGCCGTGGCAATGGACCGGAGCCATCGACGCTGGACGCGCATCGCGCCCAGGACATCGCCAGCCACAACATTCTGCGCGATCTCTATCAGGGACTGGTCTGCGAAGACGCTCGCGGCAATATTGTTCCGGGTATGGCCGAGCGCTGGGAGATCAGCGCCGATGGCCTGGACTACCGGTTTTACCTGCGAGCGAACTTGCGCTGGTCCAATGGCGAAGTTTTGCATGCGGCGCAGATCGTGGCTTCCTTTCGGCGCGCGTTGCAAAGCGAAACCGCAGCTCCGCTGGCACCGTTGCTCGATCCGATCCGCGGCGCAACGACGGCAACGCCCGACATTGCCGTAGTCGAAGGCAATTCGATTCACATCGGTCTGTCGCGTCCCGCGCCTTTGCTCAAGCTGTTGGTGTTGCCGGTGACGATGCCGGTGTATCTGCCGGCAGTCATGGCCCATGGCAATGCGCACACACGCCCGGGGCAGTTGGTCAGCAATGGCCCCTATCGACTGCAGGCGTGGGAGCCGCATTCAGCGATCACACTGCAACGTAATCCGCACTTCCACGCGCAGCAGGAGGTGCGCATCGAGCAGGTGCGTTTTGTGGTCAC
>JANMSL010000140.1:0-7902 GCA_031389245.1 Lysobacterales bacterium
GAATGCCCTCTTCAAAAGCGAGGCGCGCAGGGCTTCCATCTTCAGCGTTTTTGTCACCGATTGGGCCGACGACAAAGGCTTTCAGCGAAGGTGTGCCCACTTGCGTATTCATGGTTGAGGTGCCTGGGAGGAGTGCAAAACAGGGGGCAGTGAACCATGGCCAACGTCAATGGCCACTCATTGAGCGGTAGTGCGCAATTCCATTGCGCCGCATCGTACATTCCTCACAGATTGGATGCGCTGCTATTCATTCGGCACAATGCCCCTTCGGTTATCGCGCCCTACGACTTCCTTCGTGCGGACCGATCAAGTCGACACGATCCTGTGCAGTGATAATCGCGGCTGGCACCACCTCACAACGGCGCACCGCTCTCATTCAAGTCATCAAGATGGGCGGTATAGGCGAAGATGCGGTTGCGGCGTTGGCCGGTGCGTTCCTGCACTACGCCGAGGTGGGCGAGTGCTTGTACGGCTTTAAAAGCGTTGGGGAAGCTCAGTCCGCTGCTTGTGGCGAGCACCCTTTGTTAAGAAGTCACCTTATTAAAGAAAACGACGAACGTCTTTAACAACAACCCCGCCGTCATTCCACCGTCACCGACTTCGCCAAATTCCGCGGCTGATCCACATCCGTGCCCCGCAGCACGGCAACGTGATAGCTCAACAACTGCAGCGGAATGGTAAACACGATCGGGGCGACGAGGTCGCCGTGGGGTGGGAGTTCGATCAGGGTTTCTTGGGGATGGGTGATGCCGCGGCTGGCGCTTTGGTCGGCGAAGACGATGAGTTGGCCGCCGCGGGCGCGGACTTCTTCGATGTTGGACTTGAGTTTTTCCAGCAGGTGATCGTTGGGTGCTACGGCGATCACTGGCATGTCTTCGTCGACCAGGGCGAGCGGGCCGTGTTTGAGTTCGCCGGCGGGATAGGCTTCGGCGTGGATGTAGGAAATTTCCTTGAGCTTGAGTGCGCCTTCCATGGCGATCGGAAACTGTGTGCCGCGGCCGAGAAACAGGGCGTGCTGTTTGGTGGCGAAGCGTTCGGCGAGTTGTTTGATCTCGGTGTCGAGGGCGAGTGCCGAGGTCACTGCGCTGGGCAGATGTTCTAGCTGCGCTATACCGCTGGCATAACGCTCCTTGCTCAGGCCATGATTGCGACCGAGTTCCAGTGCCAGCATCAACAGCGAGGTCAGTTGCGTGACAAAGGCCTTGGTCGACGCGACGCCGATTTCGGGGCCGGCGCGGGTCATCAGCGACAATTCCGATTCGCGCACGAGCGATGATTCGGGCACGTTGCAGATCGCGAGTTGACTCAGATAACCAAGCCCTTTGGCCATTTTCAATGCAGCCAGCGTGTCCGCGGTTTCGCCGGATTGCGACACGGTGACCAGCAAGGTATCGGGCATGACCACGATGTCGCGGTAGCGATATTCGCTGGCGATCTCGACACTGACCGGGATGCGCGCCAGGGATTCGATCCAGTACTTGGCAACCAGTGAGGCGTGATAACTCGATCCGCAGGCGACCAGTTGCACGGCGCGGGTGTTGGTCAGCAGCTCCGCGGCATTGGGGCCGAAGATGCCGGTGAGGATATGGCCGTCGCTGATACGGCCCTCAAGCGTGTCGGCGATGGCGGTCGGTTGCTCGTGAATTTCTTTGAGCATGTAGTGACGATACTCACCGCGCTGCACCGCATCCGCAGAAAAATGTGCCTGCTTGATTGGGCGATCAACTTGATTGCCGTCGAGATCGAAGATGCGCGAGGAATCGATGCGGATTTCGGCTACATCGCCCTCGGCCAGATAGACGAAGCTGCGCGTCACCGGCAGCAGTGCGTGGATATCGGAGGCCAGGTACTGCTCGCCATCGCCAATGCCCATGACCATCGGGCTGCCTTTGCGAGCGCCGACGACAACACCAGGTTCGCGCGTCGACACGACCGCGATCGCGTACGCGCCGTGCAGCCGCGGCAGCACGCTTTGCACGGCCTGCAGCATGGTTTTTCCCGATGCCTGTTGCGCGTGAATCAGGTGCGCCATCACTTCGGTATCGGTGTCGGAGGTGAACGCGTAACCCAGCGCGCGCAGTTCCTCACGCAGCTCGACGTGATTCTCGATGATGCCGTTGTGCACCACGGCCACGCTCCCGGTTGCATCCGCGCTACTGGAGATCATCGGATGTGCGTTGCGTTCGGCCGGCACGCCGTGCGTGGCCCAGCGCGTGTGCGCGATACCGGTGTGGCCGTCGATCGGGTCGGATTGTTGCAGTGATTCGAGTTCGGCCACCTTGCCTTTGGCGCGGCGACGTTCCAGGCCGCGGGCAGTGAGCAGGGCGATGCCGGCAGAGTCGTAGCCGCGATACTCCAGCGCTTTGAGGCCGGCAATGAGGGTGGGCACGACATCGCGCCGGGCCGCAATTCCAACGATTCCGCACATGGCTTCAATTCCTCGCAGATGCTCGGCGCATTCTACTGGCCGCTTGCCAAGGGTTATGTTCGCGGCAGGCCATTCTGCGGGCAGGGTGGCCGCCAGCGGCGCTGCGGCCGCTCAACCACACCGATCAAACGCGGGCCATCACCCAGGCGCGGGCTTCATCCAGGCCATCACCCTTTTGCGCCGAAAAAACCTGCACGGTGGCCGCCGATTCGGCTTCACGCAGTGCCTTGCGCACGGCTTGCAAGGTGTTGCCGGCTGCGCCGCGGCTGAGCTTGTCGCATTTGGTCAAGAGGATATGGCAGTCGAGTCCGCGTGAATCGCAGAAGTCGAGCATCATCGTGTCGAATTCAGTCAGCGGATGGCGCACATCCATACAGATGACCAAGCCGCGCAGTGACTGGCGCTCGGCGAAATAATCGCGCATTGCCTCGCCCCAGGCCGCGCGCACGGCCAACGGCACCTTGGCGTAACCGTAGCCGGGCAGATCGATCAGTCGACGGCCGGGCAGCAACTCGAACACCACCAGGTGCTGGGTGCGCCCCGGCGTCTTGGACACCCGCGCCAGACTGGAGTGACCGGTCAATGCGTTCAAGGCGCTCGACTTGCCGGCGTTGGAGCGTCCGGCAAACGCAACCTCAGAACCCTCGTCGATGGGCAGGGTGTGGTGGGTCGGCGCGCTCATCACGAAGGTGGCGCGATTCAGGGACTTCAGCAGATCTTTGGCGGACATGAAATAGGTGAGCGGCTGGTGCCGCATTGCTCTGGGTGGGTCGTCAGCCAGTTTGGTGGGCAGCGGCCGAGGTGGCAAGCACCTGTGGCGGGCACGGGTCGTGCAACCGGCAGAAAAGCCGCGATCACGGCGCGGATGCAGCGTCCATCCCCGGTGCAACGCGCCCATTCGTCTGGGTTTCGCAAAATCGTCGTCGCGTCAGGCAGCACCACCCGCTCCCAGATTCAGCCCGCTGTTGTAAGATTCGCGGCCTTATCGGCGCCCCACTGGCCTACGCTGGCGCCCGCACGGAATCTTTTGGAGAACCCGTAATGACTTTGCGAATCCTCTTTGCTGTTTTTGCCTCGGCGTTGCTTTCCGCCGCTGCGGCGGCCCAAGACCTGGCGGCACCAGCTGCCACGACAGAGGCAGCGCCAGCGGTAGTGCCCGCTCCCGACGCGAAGGCACTGCTTGCAGAGCTGGCCCTGGCCAAGCCCGGCGATGCCAAGGCCGGTGAAGAAAAGGCCACCGTCTGCGCGGCCTGCCATGGACTCGACGGCAACAGCAGCGATCCGCAGTATCCCAAGCTCGCCGGTCAGCACGAGCAGTTCATCGCCACCCAATTGGTCGCTTACAAGAGTGGCACTCGGCCCAATGTGGTGATGGCGAGCTTTGCGTCCATGCTCAGTGCGCAGGACATGCGCGATGTCGGCGCCTATTTCTCGACGCAGACCGTCGTTCCCGGCCTGGCGGATGAAACCCCGATCGCCGACACGCTCAGTCCCTACAAGGGCCAGCGCATAGTCGATGTCGGCCGCAATATCTATCGCGGCGGCATCAAGCAGAACGATGTGCCGGCCTGCATGGCCTGTCACGGCCCCAGTGGCGTCGGCAACCCGGGCCCGGGTTATCCGGCGCTGGGTGGCCAGCATTCGGGCTACGTCGGCACCATGCTCAATGGATACAAGGGCACGCCAGCGGGCGATGCACGACTTGGAAATGCCAACTTCGCGATCATGGCGACCATCGCCAAGCGTCTGAGCGATGAAGAGATTCTTGCCGTGTCGTCCTACATTGAAGGCTTGCACGCGCGCAACATGAACGCCACGGCGCAGACCAAACCCTGATCGCGATTGCCTTGGAACCAATGCCGGCAATGGCGGTCGCAGTCATTCGAGCGTGATTTGCCGCAGTAATTTTTACTATCAACCGTTCTCACTCAAACACGTAGTTTCATTCAAGCTAGTCGGAGAATCACATGTTCACACGCATCGCCGCCCTGTTTCTGGTCTCGCTCGCGGCAGCGGCTTGTCACGCCCAGCCCACGCTGTTCCAAGAGGGCACCCACTACTTCAAGGTTGAGCCGGCGCAGCCGACCAACACTCCGGGCAAGGTCGAGGTGGTGGAGGTATTCAGTTACGCCTGCATCCACTGCGCGCATTTTGAGCCGATCGTGGCGGCGTGGAAGAAGACCGCGCCCAAGCAGGCAAAATTCAGCTACATGCCCGCGATTTTCAACCCGAGCTGGGAAGCATTCGCGCGCGCCTACTATGCGGCAGAGGTGCTGGGCATAATCGAAAAGACCCATCAGGCGACCTTTGATGCCGTCTTCGTGCAGAAAAAAACGCTGCAGTCGATGGATCAGATCGCCGAGTTTCTGTCGGGATACGGCAAGTCGGCCGATGAAATCAAAAAGGCGATGAACAGTTTTGCCGTCGAGACCAAGATCACACGCGCCAAGAAGCAGGTGGTGGCGTACCAGATCGATGGGACGCCCAGCGTGATCGTGGCCGGCAAATGGCGCGTCACCGGAAATTCGGCCGGTTCGATTGATAACGTTTTCAAAGTGGTCAACTATCTGGTGCAGATGGAAGCCGCCAAGTTGCCCAAGTCGGCGGCAAGCGCGGCCCCGGCAAAAGCGGAAAAGTCCGCGTCGGTTGCGACCACGCATTGATCGCTAGTGGCTGAAGCCAGCAGCCGGTGCTAGTTCGGGATCGGCGCTCGCTGTTGCTCGGAACTTAAGACGCCCGCAGCACTCCATAGCGATTCACGCCATCGCTGTGGAGGTCTGCATGTTTCGTTGCGCCAGTGTAATCATTGCGGGATTGCTTTTTGCTGCTGTAGGTCAGGCGCAGCAGGGGCCCTACCAGGAAGGCAGGCACTATTTTCGCATCCCGGTCGCCCAGCCCACGCACGCCGCGGGCAAAGTGGAAGTGATCGAAGTCTTCAGCTACGGCTGTCCGGCCTGCAGCACCTTTCAGCCGTCGGTCGACGCATGGAAAAAAACCATGCCGGCAAATGTGCAATTCAGCTATTTGCCGGCGGACTTCAATGCCGGCTGGCCGCTGCTGGCGCGCGCCTTTTATGCCGCGCAGGCATTGGCTCTGAGCGACCGCAGTCACCAGCTCATCTTCGATACCAACTACGTCCAGAAAAAACCGATTCGCACCGAAGACGATGTCGTTGCGGTGCTGTCCACGCTCGGTGTCCCGGCTGACAAAGTGCGCAAGACCCTGAGCAGCTTCGGCATTCAGACCAAACTCGCACAGGCGCGTAAGCGCGTGATCGCCTATCAGGTTGAAAGCACGCCTTCATTGGTGGTGAACGGCAAGTGGCGCATATCCGGCGAGGGACTGACCTCGCAGGCGGAGATGATCGCAGTGCTCAAGCATGTCCTGCAGTTGGAAGCGGCGGCGTTGTCCGCGCCGGCAACATTGCCTGCGTCAGCAAAGTAGAGGCGCTGGGAAGCTATGCGGCCGCGCTTCGGGCGGCCTGGTCGCGGCCGGGGCCGCTCCTACAAATGCGTGGCCGGGTCCGCTCCTATGAATGCGCGACGGGCCCACTTCTGCGAATGAACTGGCGCTGCCTTCGCGTGCCGACGATACTCGGCGCACGCGAGGGATAATTCATGGGCCATCTGCTGATAGCGATTCTGCTCAATGCTGTGCCGCTGATCGGCGTCTGGAAGTTTGGTTGGTCGGGCGGCACTGTGCTGCTGTTGTTCTGGGTGGAAAGCCTGCTCGGACATTTCGCCGCGATGATCAAGATTCGCCGCCATGCGGCATTGACGCGCAAGCGCGGACACGTCGCGTATGTGTCGGTTGATCAACGCGGCGGAGGCGGCAGTTACTTCGCGCATTTCACGCGAATTGCGTTGATCTTCACCTTCGCGCATGGCTTCTTTCTGGGCGTTATTCTGGCCATGCTCGCCGTCAACCGCCCGGAGCTGACCCAGTTCAATGTCAGCTGGGACAACTTCAAATTGGGCTTTGGCCTGGTGCTCCTGTTGCTGGTGATCGATCTGGTTATCGACCTGCCGCAGTTGGCCCAGCGCAGCTTCTACTGGTTGGAGAGCAGCACCGGCAAGCGCCTGACGCGGGTCCTGGTCATGCATCTGACGCTGATCTTTGGCTTCGGCGCGATGGCTGTGTTTGAATCGCCGATCGCGATGCTGATGGTGTTTCTGGCGTTGAAGACGCTGCTCGATGCAGGCAGCAGCATGTACAAGGACGATGCATCGTTCGAATCGACCTATCCGGAAAAACCGCCGGCAATTCTGCGCTTCTTGGACAAACACACGAAGAAGGACGGCGCGCAGCCCGGTGGCGCGGCGAAAAAAGAGACCCTGGATGAGTATTGGGCACGCGGGCGCATTGAAGGGTCGCAGCGCCGCAAGATGCACGAACAGGTGGTTGACGCAGCTGACACGGTACAACGCACGCGGCACAAGGCAGAATAGCCCCCATGGACCGTTACGAACGATTGCTCAAACTGCATCGCATGCTCAAAGTAGCGCGCTTGCCGGTATCGCTGGCGCGGCTGCAGGACGAACTCGAATGCTCGCGTGCCACGGTGTATCGCGACGTCGCCTTTCTGCGCGATGGCCTCGGTGCTCCCATCGAATCCGGTGGTGACGATGGCTCGGCGTTTTTCTACAACGTCGAGGGGGCCGAGAAATTCGAGCTTCCCGGGCTGTGGCTGTCGAGCAGCGAGCTCGAGTCGCTGCTCGCCATGCATCAGCTGCTGGCGCGTACTGGCGGTGCAGTTCTGTCGGGCGCGCTGGCACCGCTGCGCACCCGCATCGACAAGCTGCTCGCCGATCAGAGCCGTGGCAAGCGTTGGCCGATCGAGCGCATCCGCGTCACCCGCGCCATGTCACGACCGCTTGATGAGGCCAGTTTTCGCATTGTTGCCGGCGCCGTGCTGGAACGCAGAAAGCTGAAGTTTCGCTACCGCGCGCGTTCGACCAATCACGAATCCGATCGCTTCGTCAGCCCGCAGCGGCTCACCCACTACCGCGAGAACTGGTATCTCGACGCGCTCGATCACGAACGCGAAGCGCTGCGCAGTTTCTCCGTGGATCGAATGCACAAGACCTTGATGCTGAGTGACGAAGCCTTCGATGTTGTGGATTCCGAACTCGATGCACACCTCGCAGGCAGCTACGGCATTTTTTCCGGCGCGCCCAAGGCCTGGGCGACCATCCGTTTCTCGGCCAAAGCCGCGCGCTGGGTCGCCGACGAACATTGGCACTCCAAGCAGGAGGGCCGCATGCTGGATGATGGGCGTTATGAACTGCGTCTACCGTATTCCAATGCGCGCGAACTGTTGATGGATGTGTTGCGCTACGGCCCCGACGCCGAGATCGTGGCACCGGTGGCGCTGCGTGAGGAAGCGCGCATCCAGTTGCGATTGGCATTGAACGGCTACGAGAGCGACTGAACAACTTCGTGTTGGATGGATTTAGAGCGTCCGACCACAGGTC
>JANMSL010000144.1:0-3883 GCA_031389245.1 Lysobacterales bacterium
TTGGCGATCTCATTCATGAAGCTGATCTTGGTCGCCAACATGGCATTGGCGGCGTACTTGGTCAGCTCCGCCGAGCGTACGTCCATCAGCACCATGCGTTCGTGATTGCGGTTGAAGGGTGCGTAGAGACGCTTCATCAACTCGATCGCCTGCGCGCTGTCGCTGCCAATGACGATACGGTCCGGGCGCATGCAGTCCTTGACTGCATCGCCCTCCTTCAGAAATTCGGGGTTGGACACCACATCATGCGGCACACTCGCTTCGCGCGCCGAGAGTTCAGCCGCGATCGCAGCGCGCACCTGATCTGCAGTGCCGACGGGAACCGTCGACTTGTTGACCACCACCGCGTAGTGATCGAGGTGCTTGCCGATGCTGCGCGCCACCGCCAACACATGCGATAGATCGGCGCTGCCATCTTCATCCGGCGGCGTGCCGACGGCGATGAAGACGATTTGCGCCTTGGCCAAGGCTGCCGCGGCGTCGGTGGTGAATTGCAGCCTGCCGGCTTTGTGATTGGCGAGCACCATATCCTCCAGCCCAGGCTCGAAGATCGGCACCCGACCGTTATTCAGCCCATCCACTTTGGCCACATCGATATCCACGCAGATGACGCTGTTGCCGACATCGGCAAGGCATGCGCCGGTGACCAGTCCGACATAACCCGTTCCAAAAATGCTGATTTGCATGCGTTTCCATCAAGGTTGGGCGGCGCGTTTGGATGGCGCGCGGCGAGATGATTGGTATGGTCCCGCGACTGGCATGATCAGGGCATAGCCGTGATCAAGAACAATGCGCGATCGCGCAGTGTACGAGTTGATCTCGCACGCGCAAGCAGCGCAGCACAAGCCTGTGTGCTGCCCGCTGCGCTGCGAGTCAGTTCGGGCTGGCGAGTTCGCCACCGCGGTCCGGGTCGATCACCGGTTCATCTGGACGCGGTTCGCCGGACAACTCGCGCGTTGGCGGAATCAACGGCACCGGTGCCCGCAACTCCTGCAACGCGGCATAAACATCGGCACGGCAACTTCCGCCGCTGAGCACCGATAAACGTCGCAGCACGATGGCGTCGACACGGTCGCCGGATAAATCGCCGCTGACCATCTTCGAGCGATCCTTGATCGGGTCTGGTGAAGTATCCGAAGACACTACGAAGCGCGCACCGCGGGGCACCTCGCCCTCGAGCGCAACCACTTTGACTGGCTCGCGTTCGCCATCTTGATAAACCTCAAGCACGTATCCTTCTTCGGCCAGGTTTACCGCGGCGCCGGTGTTGTTGTACAGCTCGACAAAACGCCAGGCAGGATCATTTTCGGATTCGCGCCGCGCCTCGTATTGCGCGATCACCACATCTTTGGAAGCAGTAGCGCATTCGGGCTTATAGCCGCCGCCTTCAGGCGAGCCGCCATGCCAGCCGATGATTGAAAACGGGTCAGCAACATTGGTATCGCCATCGCAGCTCTGATCTTCACGCGCCAGCGATTGCGGCACGCTGCCGAGCGGCGGCGTCCATTCACCCTTGTCGACATCTTCCGGTCGCACCTGGCCAACGCTGTCGGCATTGGTCAGCGCATTGTTCTGCTGGTCCCCGACCTGGCCCTCGCGCCACTCCTCCGACTTGGTCCCGAGTCCGTTCAGGGTGCCAGCGACGGACACTTCGGCGCAATCGCAGCCGCTGTCGAGCAGACCGCGGCGCAATATCACCGCCTCGGTGGGTTGCATCAGTGCCGACGGCACCAGCATGTCGGCGCGATCAAGCAAACCGCTGCTGGCACCATCACCGGCGACCACATAGAGACCCTTGGGCGGGACCATACCGGACAGACTGATGCGGCGTCCCGGGCCACTGACTCCGGGGAAGTACAATTCCACCTGGTAACTTTCGCTGGCCAGATCGACCTCGCGATCGGTGCCATTGAACAGCACCAAGGCGCGATCGCTGCCCTCGGCCACATACGAATCGATCAGCACTTCGTTGCCGCTGGCCTCGCTACGCTCCTTGCCTTCTTCCTCAGCACCTGCCGCTGCGAGGTCATCTTCGATGGATTCGTCGTCGCAATCGACCAGTCGTGTCTGGGGCGGAGTGGACGCATCCAGACCTCCGGCCACCCACACATCATCCACCTTGAACGTGTCGGCCGGATCAGTGTCGCGCGCGCAACGCTGGTCGTCTTTGCGCTGCAAACTGCCGCCGGCAGAAGTCACCGGACCCGTCGCGCTGCCCACCTGACCGAGCGAATCGACGACGCCGCCGGAGCGACGATTGGCGGCGACGGCAGCTGCCAGAATCTTGTCGGCCTGATCGGGCAGCGCCAGTGCTGCCGCTTGCGCAGCCGCGCCTGCGCAACCACAGAGCGAAAAAATCTCTACCGGCACGCGGCGATGGTTCAGACGGGTACGCGTCTCCATACGTGCCGCGGACCATACGTTATCGCCAGTACAAGGACATTTTCCGCCGATCGCAGCGGCCTGCACCAGATCGCCCGCGCGCTCCGGCGCCACTGCGCTCGCCGCTTCGACCGACTGATAAACTGCATCGCACTGGCCATAGGCATCGATCACCGCCTGTACCGAATGCGCCGGATCGGTGCCCGCAGACATCAGCCCGCGCGTGGCATCCGCGGCGGACACGCTGCCGTCTTTGGCGTTTGCTGCGTTTTGCAGCGTCGAATCGCCGGGATCAAACCACTCAGGCACCTGCGCCTGCGCCAGAGAAACCGCAGCAGTCCAGCTAAAAATGACACGAAGCAATAAGGACATGGTGTCCTCCCACTGGTAATGATCCAAGTCTAGTGCAGCGTCGGGGGCTGGTCACTTTGTGCGCAGGCCGGGCCGCAAGGCTATCCTGCAATCATGACCCCTTTGAAACACCTTGCTGTGAAGCAATGTCACGCCGACCCCGAGCTGGATTGGCTCCGTGCGCTGCTGGACGCCCCTGGCAAAGCGCCGGCGGTGGCATTGACGGTCGAACAGTTGGATGCATGCATTGGCGAAGGGCTGGCACCTTTGCTGGCACGCAGGCTCGACGATGGCTACGCGATTTTCCAGCATGAATCACGGCAACTGGCAATGCGCGAACTCGCCCACGAGCAAGCACTGCAGAGGCTCGCCGCCGCCTGCCTACAGGCGTCACTCGACGTGTTGGTGATCAAGGGCGAGGCATTGGCGCGCACGCTGCACACCCGGCCCTGCACACGGACGCGCACGGATATCGACCTATGGGTGCAGCGTGGCCAGCTGCCACGACTGCGCGGGATCCTGCAGGCTCTGGGCTATCCAACGATTGTCGCCATTGAGCAGCAATGGGCCCGGTTCGAGGTCGTGCATGGTCAGGCGCATCCGCCCAGTGTGGCGTTCGATGTGCATGTGCACCCGTTTTTCCGTCCGCGCATGCTGCAGCAACGGCCATTTGATGCGGTTTGGCAGGACGCCCAGGAGCTCCACGGGATGGAGCCATTGCGCGCGCCTACGGCAGTGGATGCACTGTTGATCGCAGTGTTGCATCTGGCGAAAAACCCGCACAAACGCTGGATCTGGCTGTACGACATCGATCGCTTGTGTGCACGCAATCCACAGGCGGTAGCGCAGTCCTGCGCGCTGGCACCGAGCTGGGGCATAGCCAGTCTGGTATCCGATGCACTCAGCCGCACCGTCGCGGTGTTCGGTACGCAGTTGCCCTGTGCCCTGCCCCAGCCACTCGCAGACGAACCGCTCGCTTCGATGCTGGACGCTCCGCACAAACTGACGGAGTTGCGCCGCGACATCGCGCAGCTAACCGGTTGGCGGGCGCGTGTAGGGTTTTTGCGCGAGTTGTTTTTCCGGTCGCAGTGATCTGCAGTTGCGCGCTTGGCAGTTGTGGGAGCGGCTTCAGCCGCGAAGCTCTGGTTCG
>JANMSL010000148.1:0-2824 GCA_031389245.1 Lysobacterales bacterium
GCGCGTAGCACACCGCCCTCCAATGCATCTGAAGAAAGCTCTGACTTCGAGTGATCGGCGGACTTGTTGAGTGACGCGCTGCCAAGCGTCAAAGTTTGATCTGCCCAATCCAGACGAGCACCCGGCGCGATATAGTGAACACGAGCACGCAGTTTGGAATGCACCTGCAGCGCTGGATCGACATCGAATATCCATGCACCGGATGCGCCAAGCGCCTCGAGTTCGATGCCGTTTGCCGTGCTGCGCAAATGAATTGCGCTGGTCTCATCGACACCAATGCCCCAGCGCGCGCCGCTGTCATGCAGTAGTTGCAGCAAACGCAATTCGCGCGCTCGCTCGGAGAAATGCGTGTCGAAGACCCAGCCTGTTTCCAGCGCCAGACCGCCCAAGGGCCAATAGGTCAGATCGCTTTCATCTTGTCCGGGCAGGCAGCGCAAGGCGCGCGTGCACCCCAGTTCTGGCGGTGTTGCGGCCATTGCGCCGCTTACCAGCGCGCGTTCGGTTTCGCCATTACTGAGCATCGCGCGCCCCGATTGCACAGCGGTGCCGGCACTGGTGCCGCCGATGACGATGTCGCCGCGCGCGTACAGCGTGCGCAATTTCTTCAGCCAGGCGTTGGGCTGATCCTTGCTGTCAAAAAACGCCTGGCGCAGACGCCATTGGTCGCCGCCGGAAAAGAACACGCCTTGCACGCGATCGGCCATGCCGAGCAGGGCGTCGGGGTTTCTGCAGGCAGCCAGTTGTGCCGCAACGAGATCCGGAAAAACCGCCTCGCGTGCGGGTAGCGCGAGTATTTCCAGGCGCAGATCGGCGAGCGCATCACAACCCTCGCCAGCGTGGACAGCCGCTGCAAGCGCGGCATCCAGTGGCCACCATACCGGCTCGGCACCGGCTTCACGCAATGCACTCAAGTAGAAATCGACCGGGTCGAAGGTGTCGTTTGAAGAGGCGGTAACCACCGCGATCAACGGTTTACGCCCCTGCGAACGTTGCGCCGCAGCGGCGACAAATGCGCGCAAAATGGCAACGCCCTCGCTGCGTTTGCTGTGATTAAGGCTGGCGACTTCGCGCAATCGTTGATCGGCGCTGGGCGCTGGCAGTTCAAGCGCGGCGAGAATAGCGCTGCGCTCGCGATCCAACAGGTTGCGCCATGGTCGCGAAGTCTTGTCGTTGCGGCAGGCATCCAGGCGACCGGGCTTTCGGCGCGTGCAGAGGCTGTCGAACACTTCGAACATCGCATCGGCATCGAGTTCACGATTGCCGTTCTTGCGCACCGCTGCGGTCAGCAGCGCGCGCACGTTGTCGGGCGTGGGAGCTCGCTCGGCTTTAGGCCAAAGTTTTGGCGACAGTGCGCGCGCCATTGCGACATCGTCGATCCGATAGCGTGGTGCACTACGCGCACTACGGAAAGAAGATGGCGTACTATCGCAGTCACTCAACGCCAGACTGGAACAGATGTGCATTGCACCACCCGCCAGAAACATCTCGCGTGGATGCGCGCGCGCAACGGACAGGCACAGCAGCAACAGGACGAACGCAGAAATTCGGATCACGATACTGCCTAAGAGAGCGGAAACGAGTGACGGAGTAATCCTACTGCGACTGCCCGCCGAGTCTCGGGTGACGACGGTAACGGCTAGCAGGTCGAAGTTGCAATCAGTCACTTGACACGTACGCGAGTTCAGTTGTATCAAGCGCATAACTGGAATGTCGGCTGCCATGACCAAACCGCGCAACTACATCCGTCACCTTGGCCGGGTTTTTTACCTGAGCGAGTGGTGGGACGAATAGTTCCTCTGAGCTGACCTAGGGCCGCGCCGCGGCCCGAGTTGCGTCGTGTGTTTCTCGGCGCCAATCGACTCTATTCATCTCGTGACGTCTTCGGGCGTTCACGTCCATGGACCTGTCCAGGGGATACTCATGTTGCTCTCTAAACCGCTTGCCATCGCTGTGGCGATGGCGCTCAGTACTGCCGCATTCGCTCAATCGCCAGCCAATGCAGACGCTACCTCATCTGACCAAAACGAAACGCCTGAGGCGCTCGAAACCTTGGTGGTAACCGGATCCAACCTCAAAGGTGTAGATCTCGCCGAGTCGCAACCGGTGGTGGTCTTCAGCGCTGAAGACATCCGAGAATCGGGGGCGCAATCGGTTACCGATCTGATCTCCCAGTTGTCGGAAACGGGCGGCGGAACCGGAAATTTCAGCACCGCGACGAGCGGCGCCAAGCAGGCCGATTCACCCGCCGGATCGGCGGGCATCTCTCTGCGTGGCTTGGGCACTGCTTCAACGCTTACGCTGATCAACGGTCGCCGCATCGCCTCAGCCTCGTTTGCCAACAGTTCGCAAAACTTCGTCGACGTAAACATGATTCCGCTGTCGGCGATTGACCGCGTCGAAATCTTGACGACGGGCGCATCGGCGATTTATGGCGCGGATGCGGTGGCCGGTGTCGTCAATTTTGTCCTGCGCGAAGACTTCGATGGCATCCAGGGCAGCCTCAGCCACGGTGAGTCGGAAGCCTCCAGCAATGATGCACGCAGCTCCGCCAATTTTGTTTGGGGCAAGAGCAGCGACAGGGGCCACGCTTTGATCGTTGCGGACTTGTATCAGCGCGCCGCGCTTTACGATCGCGATCGCGCCAGTACGTCAACCCAGCAGCCCAATCGTTCACAGCAGGGCATCTATCCCAGTTTCAGCAACGAATTCGATGATTACTTCGAGCTGGTGGAACGCAGCTGCCCGGATGCACAGCGTCACGATGACAATCCGTTGCCTGCGGGTGACTTCGGTGAATACTGCGAGTTCAATCGCAATCAGTTCA
>JANMSL010000178.1:0-1765 GCA_031389245.1 Lysobacterales bacterium
GGCCGTGGTACTCGACGGACAACACGGCTTTGCCAAACGCGCCGATGGATTCGTTTACAACCTCGATATTGGTAGCGGTCGCGAGCCGCCCTTCGGGCTGACACTGGCCTTGAAGGAAGCGCGGGAACATCAGCGCGCACCCTCGGCGTTGGCGCTGCAATCGACATCGGCCGATGGGTCGCTAGTGGCACTGGCTGCGCAATGGCAATCGTCGCTGGGCATGCCGGTCAAACCTGCGGCGCCCCCGTTGAATCAATTTCAATTGCTGCTGGCGGCAAGCAAATCCGCCAACCTGCTCACGGGCGAATTTGCGCCGCGCGAAGCGATGGGCAAATGGATGGCATTGCTAAAGCCTTCGCTGGTTGTGCTGGCGCTGATCCTGGTCGCGCATGTCGGCTTTACGCTGATCGACAACTGGCGGCTCAATGGCGAGCGGCTTGCGCTTGAACGGGAGATGACGCAAGTCTTCAAGACCGCATTCCCCAGCGCACAGGCGATCGTCGATCCGCCATTGCAATTGCAGCGCAATCTGCAGCAATTGAAGCGTGATCGCGGATTGCCGGCAGAGTCTGACGCGCAAATGCTGATCTCCCGCCTGGCATCACTGATGCAAATGCTACCGGGTGCAGCGCCCGCAATCACAGCGCTGACCGTGCGCGACGGTGCTGCCACGCTGGACGCGGTATTGACCAGCGCCGAACAACGGACCGGTTTGCAGCGCGCAATAGACAGGCTCCCTGCCGCTTCCGTTGCCGACATCGTTTCCAACCCCATTCCCAACACCACCGGTGGCGACACCAAATCGTCACCGCTGGCGGTCCGGATCACTTTACGAGCCGGCGCATGAATACACGATCGGCTATGCGTGATCGTCTCGTGACATCAACTGCGCCGCTGCTGCGACGTTGGCATCGGATGGATGCGCGGCAACAACGCCTGTTCGGCGGGCTCGGGGCATTGCTGGTGCTGGCGGTGTTGCTCGCCTACGTGTGGCTGCCCGCCGTGCGCGAGCGCGACCGCCTGACGGCTCGATTACCGCAACTCAGTGCACAGCTCGCGTCTATGAAGCAGCAAGCCGAGGAAGTGCGGCAGTTGAACAGCACCTCTGCACTTGCTCCCGCGCCACCGGTTGCGACTGACATCGCCTCGCTGCAATCCGTGTTTGGCGAAGTGGCTCGCGTGAGTGTGGATTCGAACCGCGCCTTTCGCGTGGTTATACCGAAAACCAGCTATGCCAATTGGTGGGATCGTGTGGGTGATGTGCAGGCTCGACACCAACTGCAGATGATCTCGCTTTCGCTGCAAGCCTTGCCGGGCAACACTCGCGAAGTCTCTGTCGATATGCTGCTGGGCGACCGAACGCGAGTCAGCCCGCCGGCGGGCGCAAGCAAATGAACTGGCCGATGCGGGGTACGACGAAGCGTCGCCGCCTGTGGACCCTGGCCATCATAGCGTTCGTTATCGGCGTGATCGTATTCCTGCCGGCGCATTTATTTGAAGAACGTATCAACAGCGCACTCCCGGCGCCTTGGCATCTCACCGCATCGGGAACGGTTTGGGATGGCTTCGGCGTGCTGCAGACTCGGGGTTCCGATATGAATGCCATCCCACTCACCTGGAAGTTCGACCCGCTGGCGTTGGGACGTGCACGGCTTGCCTGGAAAATCACGCCTGATTCACCCGCGCTATCCGGCTCTATCAAGGTCGGCGCGGGCTGGCAGTCGGTGGAAATTCGCGGGGCAGCGCTGACCATGGATGCGGCGAT
>JANMSL010000184.1:0-7388 GCA_031389245.1 Lysobacterales bacterium
CGCGGCGCTCTTGTGCCGCACGCGCGTATCGCTGACCATTCCGTCCTCCCTAAGGGCTCTCTGATGCAAACGATCGACCTCAACTGCGATCTTGGCGAATCCTTTGGCGCCTGGTCGATGGGCAATGACGAAGCGGTACTCGGCTTCATCAGTTCGGCCAATATTGCCTGCGGTTTCCACGCGGGTGATGCGAACACCATGCTGCGCACTACGCGCGCGGCAGCAGCTAAAGGTGTGGCGATTGGAGCACATCCATCGTTGCCCGATCTGCAGGGTTTCGGCCGTCGTGAAATGCAGATCAGCTCTGACGAAGTACACGCCCTGGTGCTCTATCAAGTGGGCGCGCTCGCGGCGTTTGCCCGCGTCGCCGGAACGCGACTGACGCACGTTAAACCGCACGGCGCGTTGTACAACATGGCGGCGCGCGATGTCGCACTGGCCGATGCAATTGCGGGTGCGGTCAAAGCATTCGATGCAGGACTATTGCTGGTCGGACTTGCCGGTAGCGAACTGCCGCGAGCCGGCGCGCGCGCGGGCTTGCGCGTGGCGCACGAAGCCTTCGCCGACCGCCGTTATCGCCCTGACGGAAGCCTGGTTTCGCGGCGCGAATCTGACGCAGTGATCCACGATATCGCCGCGGCCGTAAAACAGGCGCTGGCCATTGTTGTCCAAGGCCAGGTGATCGCGCAGGATGGCAGTGTGTTCAAGCTGAGGGCCGACACACTCTGCGTGCATGGCGATCGTCCGGATGCAGCCCTGTTCGCCGAGCAACTGCGCGATGCGCTACTGCGGGCTGGGTTTGCTATCGCAGCGGCGACTGGCGGATCGGCATGAACTTTCCGGGGCACGACGACTCCAGGGATGGAGGAGGTACGAGACCATGGATGGTCGAAGGTAGGGCAACGCAGGAGCAGTTGCCGAGGGCCGCGTCGGGAACGGCGGCCGAGAGGGCGTCCTCTGCGCAGTGCGACAGTGTCGCTCGCGACCGAGATTGCAGCGACGCACAACTGAAGGCATTGCCATGAACCATTGGCCGCTGATCGGCGTTGGCGTGGTCATGCTCGGATTCGTGCTGCGCCTCAACCCGGTGTTGGTTGTGGTCACCGCCGGATTGGTCAGCGGGCTTGCAGCGGGCATGTCGATTCCGGATTTGCTGGAACTTCTGGGTACTTCGTTCGTCAGCAATCGCACGTTGTTCCTGTTTGTTTTGACGCTGCCGGTGATCGGGCTTCTCGAACATTACGGTTTGCGTGAGCAGGCTCAGCGTTTCATCGGCCGCATCCGAAGTCTCGATCTGGCGCGCTTGCTGATCAGCTATCTCGGTATTCGCCAGATACTCAGCATGTTTGGTCTATTGCATGTCGCCGGACATGCGCAGACGGTACGTCCCCTGGTCGCACCCATGAGCGAGGCGGCGGCGGCCAACATGCGCGAGGCGCCGCTGACAGAAACCGAACGCCAGCAGATACGCGCCATGGCGGCAGCCACCGACAACGTCGGTCTGTTCTTTGGCGAAGACGTGTTCATCGCCTTTGGCGCCGTGTTGTTGATTCATGGCTTCTTCCAGCAAAACGGCATCGAATTGGATCCACTGCACATCGCGATCTGGGCGTTGCCGACGGCGATTGCCGCTTTCGTCATCCATGCCATTCGCATTGCGCGCATGCAGTCCCGGCTCAAGGCTGCAGGTGCGGAGCAGCAAGATGCTGCGCCTTGAGTACATCTACTGGTTGATTGCCGCCTTTCTGGCGGCGACCGCCATCATCAACCTGCGCGAGCGACGCCGTGGAATGAGCCTGTTCTGGGCGATTCTGGCGGCGGCGTTCCTGTTCGGTCGCCAGATCATCCAACTCGCGGAGCAGGGACAACGCTTGCCAGCACAATTGATGGGCGTGGGCGTCATCCTGCTTGGCGTCATTGCCAGCATGCGCCCGCACCCGGCGCCTGCAGAGTCGGGTACGCGCGCCGAACGTGAGCTCGGCGCAACTCGACTGGGTGGCCGATTGTTCGCTGCGGCCCTGGTCATTCCGATCGCAACACTGGTTCTGGTGTTGTGCGCGCCGTATCTGAAACTCGGTTCGCAGTTGCTGATCGATCCGAAGCATCCCAGTCTGATTGCGCTGGGCTTGGCGTGCTTGTTGGCGCTGGTCGCGGCCTGGGTCATCACCGGCGCCCGCCCCGCGCAAAGCCTCACCGAAGGCCGACGCCTGCTCGATACGTTGGGCTGGGCGGTGTTGCTGCCGATGGTGTTGTCCACTTTGGGCGGTGTGTTTACCGCGACCGGTGTCGGCGATAGCGTGTCCGCATTGCTTGGCAGCGTCATTGCCACCGACAGTCGCCTTGCCTGCGTCATCGCCTATGGCTTGGGTATGGTGCTGTTCACTGTGGTGATGGGTAATGCCTTCGCCGCATTTCCGGTGATCACCGCCGGCATCGGTCTGCCGTTCCTGGTGATCCAGCACGGCGCCGATCCAGCCATCGTCGGGGCGATGGGTATGCTGACCGGCTACTGCGGTACGCTGCTGACGCCGATGGCCGCCAACTTCAACATCGTGCCGGCGGTATTGCTTGAACTTCCAGATCAGTACGCGGTGATCCGCGCGCAATGGCCCACGGCGATTGCGTTGATGGCCTGCAATTTTCTGTTGATGTACTGGCTGGTATTTCGATGAGCGTTTCCAAAGTGTTGCTGACCGCGTTCGAGCCGTTTGCCGGTGAGACCGTCAACCCGTCACTGGAGATCGCACTGCGCCTGAGCGGCAGCGTGATTGGCGCGCACCGCGTCGTCTGCCAGGTGCTGCCGGTGGCGTTCAACCATACGGCGCACACATTGCACCAAGCTTTGCTGGCGGAACGCCCGGCGCTGGTGATCGCACTCGGACAGGCCGGCGGGCGCAGCGAGATCTCGCTGGAACGGGTTGCGATCAACCTCATTGATGCGCGTATCGCTGACAATTCTGGTGTTCAACCTGTTGATATTCCGATCGTCGCTGGCGCGCCACCGGCGTATTTTTCGACGCTGCCGGTCAAGGCAATGCGCAACGCGGTACTCGCCCGCGGTATTCCGGCGCAGTTGTCGTTCACTGCCGGCAGTTTTGTCTGCAATCAGGTTTTCTACCTGCTCATGCACGAACTTGCATCGCTGCGTTCGGGCACACGCGGTGGGTTCATCCATGTGCCCTATCTGCCTGCGCAAGCGGCAGCGCATCCGGGCGCGCCGAGCATGGCGCTGGACACCATGGTCGACGGGATCCACTGCGCTGTTGCCTGCGCGCTCGAAACAGCTGCGGACATTGGGATCGCGGCCGGAACCACGCATTGAGGCAGGCCGCTCGCTCAACGATATACAGGTCAGTCCTCAGTCGGCCAATCCAGTTGGCCCGAGATCACAGTGACGGTACTGCCGCCGATCCACACTTCACCGCCGGCGTCGATGCGCGCGATCAGACGCGCATCGCGTCCAAGTTCGCGCCCCTGACTGACGCTGTAGCCACGCGCAAGCGGGCCTTCCGGTTCGACCCTGTGCAGGTAGGCCGCGATCAACCCATTGGCTGCGCCTGAAGCCGGGTCTTCGACAATGCCGACCCCGGCCGGAAACGCGCGCACCACGAGGTCGTAATCACGGCCAGCGCTGCGCGCAAAAACGCACAGGCCAAGACTGTCGCTGGCATCGGCCAGCGCCTTGATGCGATCGTGCGCTGGGTGCCACGCGCGTAGCTCCGCCTCGTCGCGCAGTTCGGCCAGCCACCAGCGTCGACCGCCTTCGACGAATGCAGGTTGCAGTCGGCCCAAGGCGACGTCGGAAAGCGCTGCTTGCAGCAGGGCGAGATGCGACGCCTCAGTGGCAAGCACATGCGCCCCTGGAACGCGCACGAACAGATGCTGCGACGAGCCGCTGCGCTCCACATGCACCGGTAACAATCCAGCCTGGCATTGCTGCACCAGTCTGCCTTCACGTGCCTTGGCAAATCCAGAAGCCAAAGCCACGTGCGCACTACCGATGCTGGGATGTCCGGCGAACGCGATTTCACGTTTGGGCGTGAAAATGCGCAGTCGGTAGCTGGCGTCCGCGTCAACTGGAGGCAAAAGATAAGTCGTCTCCACCAATTCGGTCCACGCGGCGAACGCCTGCATCTGGGCATCTGGCCAAAGCTGCGCACCGATCACCACGCCCAGCGGGTTACCGCCGCCAGCCCGCGCGGTGAATACATCGACTTGAAAATATCGGGTTGACTGCATCCAGCCACGGTAACGCGGCGCGAGCAACGTCCGCAATGCCGATCGTATATGACGAAAAGGCATGTCGCGGGCAACACCGCAAACGTGTCCGTAGCTCATTTCCGGAACCTGCGTCGACGCCGCGAAGTCGTTACGATTGGCGGCCTTGAGTCCCGATGGTTCGGGCGGTGCGGATTCGCCATGCTGCTGATGATCGATAACTACGACAGCTTCACCTACAACCTCGTGCAGTATCTGGGTGAGTTGGGCGAGGATGTGCGCGTGTTTCGCAACGACACATTGAGCATCGCCGATATCGTGGCCATGCGACCAGACCGCATCGTAATCTCGCCTGGGCCCGGCACGCCCAATGATGCCGGCATCTCGCTGGCGGTGCTTGAGCAGCTCAGCGACACGATTCCGATCCTGAGCGTGTGTCTTGGTCACCAAGGCCTCGGCCAGGCATTCGGCGGCAAAGTGATCCGTGCGAAAACGATCATGCATGGCAAGACATCAATGATTCACCACGAAGGGAGTGGAGTTTTTCGCGCACTACCCAATCCTTTTGAGGCAACGCGCTACCACTCTCTGGTAGTCGAGCAAGCTTCGCTGCCTGCGTGCCTGGAAGTGACCGCGTGGACCGAGAATGCCGATGGCACGATTGACGAAATCATGGGCCTGCGCCATCGCCAATTCGCCGTCGAAGGCGTGCAGTTCCACCCTGAGTCGATCCTGACGCGCAGCGGCATGGCGCTGCTGCGTAATTTTGTCGCGCCGTTGCCGCGCGCAGCCTGAGCGGTTCGACTATGGGCATCGTTGCCGCGCTGAAAAAACTGGTCGAGCGCAGGGACCTTGATGCGGCCGAGGCCGAAGCAGCGATGCACCAGATCATGGCGGGAGAAGCTACGCCAGCTCAGATCGGCGCATACCTGGTTGCGCTGCGGATGAAGGGCGAGACGGCAACGGAGATTGCCGCCAGCGCCCGTGTGATGCGCGCGCTGGCCGAACCCGTGTCGTTGCCGCGCGAGCATTTGATCGACATCGTCGGTACCGGCGGCGATGGCGCCTCCACATTCAATATCTCAACCGCGGCGAGTTTTGTTGCCGCGGCCGCGGGCGCGCGCGTGGCCAAGCACGGAAATCGCTCGGTGTCGTCCAAGTCGGGCAGTGCCGATGTACTGGAGGCTGCGGGTGTCAATCTTGACATCGCACCCGCACAGGTGGCGCAATGTGTTGAGCGTCTCGGCGTCGGCTTCATGTTCGCGCCACGCCACCACGGCGCGATGAAACACGCAGTGTTGCCGCGACGCGAACTGGGGCTGCGCACCATGTTCAATCTTCTCGGGCCTTTGACCAATCCGGCGCAAGCGCCGCGCCAGTTGCTGGGCGTGTTCGACCGCCACTGGCTGCGGCCTGTAGCGGAGGTGATGCGCGAACTTGGCAGCGAGCACGTTCTGGTTGTGCACGCCGAAGACGGGTTGGACGAATTCTCGATTGCCGCGCGTACCTGGGTTGTGGAACTGAATGCCGGCGAGATCACCGAATACAGCGTCCAACCTGAGGATTTCAATCTTCAGCGCAATGCGCTGACCAGTTTGCGCGTTGACGACGCCACGGAAAGCCTCGCTCTGGTACGCCGTGCGCTAGCCGGCGAGCCAGGCCCAGCCAGTGACATCGTCGCCCTGAACGCCGGCGCCGCGCTGTATGTGGCCGGGGTCGCCGATGACATTTCCTCGGGAGTGCGCGGCGCGTTCGAGGCAATGCGCCTGGGTCACGCTGGACGCCGTTTCGACGATTTCATTGCAATGACTCAATCCTTCGGCCGCTCCGCAAGTTAGGTAACCCGTGCCAATGATCTCCAATGCCTTTGCGCGTACGCCAAAACCGCCGTACTACGCCGTAGTTTTCTCGTCGCAGCGCCGAATTGTCGCGGACGACGGCTACGATCAAACTGCCGGCCGCATGGCCGAGCTCGCGGCTCTGCAGCCTGGATACCTGGGGGTCGAGTCAGCGCGCGATGCGGCGGGCTTTGGCATCACTGTTTCATACTGGCGCGACGAAGTCTCGATTCTGGCTTGGCGCAACGAGGTCGAACACACCGAGGCGCGTGAGCGCGGACGCGGCGGCTGGTATCAGCACTACGAACTCCGCGTGGCCCGGGTCGAGCGCGCTTACGGCAAGCGCCAGGATGCATCAACGTGAGCGATATCCTGCAGCAAATCCTGCGCCGCAAGGCCGAAGAGATTCGTGAGCGATCCGCGATGATCAGCCTGGCGCGCGTGCGCCGTGTCGCCGCGGACGCAGATCCGCCACGCGGATTTGGCGAAGCGATCGAAAAGGCACTGCAGCAACGTCGACCCGCGGTAATCGCGGAAGTCAAAAAAGCCTCGCCCAGCCAGGGGGTGATCCGTGCTGACTTTGACCCTTCCGCGATTGCACGCAGCTATGAAGCCGGAGGCGCAGCCTGCTTGTCAGTGCTGACTGACATCGATTTCTTCCAGGGCAGCGACGCCTTCTTGCAGCAGGCACGTGCTGCCTGTTCGCTGCCAGTGCTGCGCAAAGACTTTGTCATCGACGCTTATCAGGTCTATGAAGCGCGCGCGCTCGGTGCCGATTGCATTCTGTTGATCGTGGCAGCGCTCGGCGATCCGCATCTGGCCGAACTTGCTGATTTGGCGTTGGAGCTGGGCATGGACGTGCTGGTCGAGGCACACGATGCCGATGAGTTGGAACGCGCACTGCGCACTTCGGCCACATTGATCGGTATCAATAATCGCAATCTACGTAGCTTCGAGACTTCGCTCGATACGACTTTGAACCTCATGGATCGCGTTGATGCCGACCGGGTCCTGGTCACCGAAAGTGGTATCCATCGCCGTGACGACGTGCAGCGCATGCGCGCCGCAGGGGTGCATGCCTTTCTGGTTGGCGAAGCATTCATGCGCGCACCCGAGCCAGGGGTAGCATTGCGCGAGCTGTTTGCCTGAGCGAGCCCGGGCACAAACGATTTGCGCCTGTGTGCCACGGTTGAAAGCATCTCATCCAGGCCAGCTCAGCCTACTTGGTCAGGCCTCGCAGAGATTCTTGACGAAGCGCAGCGAGCTTTGCGAATAGCCGCTGGCGGCATAGAAGCGATGCGCATCGGTGCGTTGCGCCGCGGTCGTCAACTC
>JANMSL010000200.1:0-5169 GCA_031389245.1 Lysobacterales bacterium
CGGAGAAGTCGGCCAGAGTGGCTACGCTCAATGCGGATATTGATGCGCTCCGTCTGAAATTCGCGAGCTAACCTCATCGGCAACGACAGGAGCATGCCAGGGCCAACTCCCGGGTCGGATATGTTCGGGGTCGTGTGCAGGTAAACGCTGTCGGCCCAGCTGTTGCCCAAGCCCACCGCCACGCCTTCGCCCAGGTTGCGCACGGTCCAGGTCACGGTGAGCGGCTTGTCCACCGACGCCGGGCCGTCCGGCGTGGCGTTGGTGCTGACCTGCACCACCTGCAGGTCGGGCAGCGGCGGCACGGGCGTGCCGAGGATGTCGATCGCGCGCGCCTTGTAGTTGCTGCTGTCGTACTCGTTCGGATCGTCGGGGTTGACGTTGATGGCGAGCGGATCCTCGAACACCGCCTCGTAGGCGTCGCTCCAGGGCGTGATGTAGTACGTGCCGGACTCGATCTGCTGCGGGATGCGAACCTTGACTTCCTGTTCGTAACTCTCGCCGACCGCCAGCGCACCGCTGTGGCTGAAGCTGCCGAGCAGGATGGCATCATTCCCCGGAATCTGGATCGGCGTGCCGTCATACGACAGCACCGAGCGCGCGCCGGGGCTCGGGCGCGTCCTGTCCTTGGTGAGCCAGACGGTATCGGTCCAGCTGCTGCGGTTGGTGGTCTCCGAGCCGTTGTTGGTGACCGTGAAGCGCACCGTGATCTCGCCGCCATAGACCGCCTGCGTGGGCGCCACCACATTGCCGGTGACGAGGTCGGCCAGCTTCTGCGCTTCGACGAATACCTCCCTCACGGCGTAGTTGTTGTTCTCGTTCGCGGCCGGGTATTCCTCCACCGCGCCGCCCGCGTCGGCAATGACGAGGAAGAAGCCGGGCCCGCGGAAGCGCTCGGGGATCACGGCACTCGCCGTTGACGACGCGTAGGCCTCGCCGGACGCAAGCGCGGCGCCGTTGTCCACGGTCGCGAGCAGGATGTCGTCGGCACCCGGTTTGTTGTCGAGCGACAGGTAAATGCGGTCGACCCAGCGCGGCGTGCTGGTCGCCACCGATCCGCGATTGACCACGGTGAAGCCCACCGCCGCACTCGCGCCAGCGGTAACCCGATCAGGCGCGGTTATCGTCTCGACTTGCAGGTCGGGCCGCGCGTTCAGCGAGAGCAGCAGCACCGCGTCGTCGTAAGTGGTGTTGTTGGCAGCTTCGGGGCTGCCCTCGAACAGCCGGTTGCCGGTGTCGGTGCTCACCACCACCTGCCAGCCGCCTTCGGTGCGCGCCGGTAGCCTGAAGCGTTCGGTGCGCGTGTATTCGAGTCCGGCGTCGAGGCCGGTAGTGTAGGTGAACGAGCCCAGGAAGATCGGCCTCGGCGTCGCGGGGTCGGCCGGATCCAGCCCCGGTTTGCGCAGGGAGATCGTGTCGGTCCATGTGCCCGCCGCGCGCGCCGCGCCGTCGTTGCGCACGCTCCAGGTAATGTTGATGGTGGTGCCTTCGTCCGCGGCGGTGGGCGCGCTGATGGCCGTCACCACGAGATCGGGCGCGGGCGACTGGCTCACCTGCACGGGGCCGGCGCTGGCGCTGTTGAGCGCATCGTTATAAATAAATTCGAACGGGCCGCTGGTGCGTACCTTCACATAGACCGGGCCAGACAGCGCGTTCGGCAACTGGATGCTGCCGGTACGCACATAACTGCCGCCTACTTCGAGCACGCCGATGTGGTCGAAACCCGCGTTGACGATCACATTGGTGCCGTCCGGGTTGCGCGCGACGGTCACGGAGTCGGCCCAGCTCGTGCTGTCGGTGCGGCCGATGCCGTCGTTGCGCACGATCCAGGTCACGTCGAGCAAACCGCCGGACTGCGCGGTGGCCGGCACCTGGACATCGAGCACCCTCAGGTCGGCATAGGGGATCGGCATCACGTCGAATGGCGTGCCGGAGGAGGCGGCGTTGTTGGCTTCACTGCCGTTCTCGAACACCACACCTTTCGCGTCACTGCGAACGAAAAGCGTATAGCGGCCGGTAAATTCCGCAGGCAGGAATATCGTCTCGCTACGCGAGTAAGAGTCACCAAACTGAAGTGCGCCGGTGTGCGCAAACTCTGCCAGCGCGATGTCGTCGCCGTTGCCGGCAATGCCGTCGCGTGACGCGACAATCGCGTCAGTCCAATCACTGGTAAGCCCCGCGCCGGTGCCGACGTTGCTCACGGTCCAGCCTATCGTTACGCGCGCCGGATCCTGTATCGTCAGCGCCGGTGCGGTGACCGCGGAGACTTCCAGATCGGCATAAGGTGCGAGCGCCACGGTCAGCGCCGCCGACGCCTCGTTATTGGTTTCGGCATTGAGTTCACGCACGGCATTGGCAGCATCGGTACGCACGATGACGAGCCAGTCTCCCGACACGTCCACCGGCAAAGCGACCGCCACATCGGCCTGATACCACGCGCCCGGCGCCAGCGGCCCGCTGTGCGGCAGTTCGGCCAGCAGCCGGTCGCCGCTGCCGATCACGCCATCGCGCGACAGATAAACCCTGTCCACCCAGGAACCGGTGACGTCGGAACTGCCGTCGTTGAATACTTTCCAGCCTATATTGATGTTGGCAGCGGACACTGCACTGGCAGGCACGGTGACTTCGGCGGGGCGCAGGTCGGGATGGACGATATTCAGCACGCCTCCGGCCAACTGGTTGTTGCCCTCGCGGCCTTGCTCGAACACCTGCCCCAGCGCGTCGCTCACCACCACGAAACGATAGGCGCCGTCCGCCCAGTCAGGCACGACGATTTGCGTGCTCGCGGTGTAGGACCCGCCCGCATCCAGGGGGGCCGCACGGACAACGGCGGCAAGCTGGATCGCGCCGTTCAGCGTGCCATCCGCCGACAGGAACACGCGATCCACCCAGCTTGCCCGCGCCTGTGCTTCGCCGATATTTTCGATCACCCAATTGACGGTGACGCGCTCACCCGCCACGCCCTGGACCGGCCCGCTGACGGATAGCACACGCAAATCCGGCGCGGGCGAAAGCGATACGGCCAGCGCGTCGATCGAAGCACCGCTATTGTTGGAATCCAGGCCTTTTTCGTAGACCGCGTTCTCCACATCGCTGGCCACGATCAGACGGTAGTTGCCGGAGACGCCCTCCGGCAACGCGACCAGGGTGCGTGCGGTATACCCGGCGCCCGCCGCAAGCACGCCGCTGCGCACAAGGTCGGTCAGAACGGTGTCGCCCGCATCCAGCGTCGCGTCGGTCGACAAATAGATGCGATCCTTCCACGCGGCCACCTCGGTGGCCGCATCGCCCTGATTGCGCACGCGCCAGGAGACCTCGATCAGGCTGCCGGATTGGGCGGCGGCCGGACCCGGCACCACCTCAACCTGCAGATCGGCATAGGGCGCGGCCAGCGTCAGCGGCGTGCGTGCCGAAACATTGTTCGCAAGCGTGTCGGGTTCCAGCACGGCATTGGCGGCGTCGGTCCGGACAAACAGGTTGACGACGCCATCCACACGCAACGGCAGCGTGACCGTGGTGGCTGCGGTATAGCTTGCCGCAGCCGCCAGCCCGACCGACCGGCTGACTTCGCCGAGGAGCACGTCGTCGGCATTGCCGAATATCGAATCGGTTGACAGGAAAACCCTATCCACCCACGAACCGAGCGCGCCAGCCGCACCGATATTCTCCACGGTCCAGGACACCGCCATCGGCTCGCCGCCGCGCGCGGATGCCGGCGCGCTGACCGCCGCAACCCGCAAGTCTGGGTAGGGGCGTTCGATCGAGGCGAAGGTGAACGAGGCGCTGTTGTTCGCCTCGGCGCTGCCGGCAAGGTTGGCCTCGGTTATCTGGGCACCGCTGTCTGCCGTGACCGTGTCCCTGATCGTGCCCACGCCCAGCTGACCATCCGGCAGGCGGAAGCTGAAACTGCGCGCCAGTGCGCCATTCACCGCAAGGGGATTCAATGCCGAAGTGCCCGAGGCAAGCGTCTGGCTGAGCAGTTGCTGGCCGGTCCGGGTGTTCACGACCTCGATGCGATCAACCCAGCCTTGCGCGGCCGCCACAGTGCCCGGATTCAGATCGTCCCAGGCCAGGGTGACGTCGCCCCCTGCCTGCAGCACACCGCTGTCGATGCGCAGGTTGGATACCTGCAACTCCGCCGCAGAGACGACGCGCAAGGTCGCCGCGTTGTTGGTCTCACCGGTGCCCGCGGTGTTGTATTCAAAAATCGCGCTGCCGCTGTCGGTGGAGACGGAAAGCTCGAACAATCCGTCGTTTCCGATGCCGCCGGGCCAGGCAAAAAGGGTTTCCCGGTCGCGGCCGTCCCCCGCTGCGATCGGACCGTTGCCGGCAGCCGCTTCATCGTAAGTCACCGTCCTCACCAGCACCGTCTGGTTGGTGGTGAGGTTGCGCAACTGCACCACCTCCGACCATGAGCCTTGCGTTTCACGGCTGCCGCTGTTGACGATGCGCCAAGCGATTGCAACCTGCTGGCCCGCGACAAATGCCGCCGGCGGACTGAGCGCCAACCCTTGCACGACCAGATCGGAATACGTCGCCAGCGCCGAAGCCACCGTCAGATTGCCGCTGTTGTTCGTTTCGGCATCCTGGGTGGCATTCGACTCGGCCACCGCGTTTCCCACATCCGCGGTCACCGAGACGATCAGATTGCCGGCGCCGCGCACGCCTTCGGGCAGGGTGAGGGTGGCGCTGCGCGCGAAGACGGTGCCCGCCGCGAGAGCGCCGTCCACCGCCGGGTCGTGCGTCACCGACACATTGGCGATGATTTCGTTGCTGCCCGCGTTGCGGACAATCACGCGGTCTTGCCACAACACATTCGCAGGCAGCGTGCCGGTATTGCGGTCTTCCCAGGCTACCGTGACTGTTGCGCCGGACTGTATCGGTCCCGACGCAGTGACCGTCAGAGCCCCGACTTGAAGGTCCGGTCCGGGGCGCGCATCCAGGTAACCGATGGGAATGGGCGCGGCATTGGCCACCGGCTGCACGTTGTACTTGTAGTTCTCGACCGCCGTGCTGTTAAACCTCCCCTCCATCAGCAGCGTGTAGCTGCCGGTGTAGGCCAGCGTCAGCACATCGACATCGGTGGAGATATGGGTCTGGGAGAAGACCTGGTTGCCGTAGGGATCCAGCAGCCGCCAATAGGTGTTGCTGCTGTACTGCTGGTTGTCGAAG
>JANMSL010000215.1:0-17468 GCA_031389245.1 Lysobacterales bacterium
GCGATCGCCTCGGCGGGTGTCGTGCTCGAACCGGACCCATGCGGTGACCACAATTCGAAGGCGGCATCGACTTGTTCGAGCGTCACCTTGCCGCCATGCGCGGCGAGCATCGGCGCAATCTCCGATTCCAGCACATGTCGAACACGCTCGACGATGCTGGCTTCAGCACTGAGTGCGCGGGCTTTCAGATTGGGCGCCTTGATCGTCACTTGCCCACCCGAGGCTTGGGCAACGAAGTCCACCTCGGCCGCGTCCAGCCAACCCGTGCTGTCGGCCGCGACAAAAAGCGAAAAGCCCTCGCATTCCAGCGACCACTCATCACCAGCGAGATCCGCCGGCTCACAAAACTCCAGCCGGCAATCGGCTTTTGCAGTGCCGGGATAGACGGCAGACAGGCGTATGCCAAGATCGGCAATGCCCTGTTGTTCGAGAATCCGCCGGAAGTGCGATTGCGCGGTGCTGCTGATCGAGAGCATGTCGAGACGTTGGTTACCTGATTGACGCCATTGTACCCCGCTGCGAGTTGCGGCCGCGATTTCGGGTTCATCTGCGGTTGCTGGTTCCGACGCCTACTCCGCGTCACAATGCCGGGCATCGCCTACTTTGGAGTACTTTCATGCGCCCGATACTGCTCAAGCTGTCAATCCTGCTGGTATTCGCTGGGCTGAGTGTCGGCTCCGCGTCCGTCGCGGCGCGCGATACTGACTGCCAGATGAGCTTTCAGCTAAAGGGCTGGTCAGCGTTCTACAAGACCGCAAAAGGCAGCGGCAGGATCACTTGCAACAATGGTCAGTCGATGCGTGTCAGTCTGGTCGCCAAGGGCGGCGGTCTGACCTTCGGCAAATCAAGCATCAGCGATGGCCGCGGCGAGTTTTCGGGAGTCGAAAATATCAGCGAAGTGCTCGGCACCTATGCCGCGAGCGAAGCGCATGCTGGCGCCGCAAAATCGGCCAAAGCATCCGCGATGACCAAGGGCAATGTAAGTCTGGCGCTGGCAGGCAAGGGCAAAGGCTGGGACATCGGTGTCGCGTTTGGCAAGTTTGTCATCAAGCGAGCGGAATGACCGGCTTGGCGCACAACCATGCGCACTCGCTTGACTTGCTGCGGATGCAGTATTGGGCGGCAGCGAAGGAAACCACTGACTTGCATGCAGCCGAGCGCAACACTGCACAAATTGAAGGCCTTTTATTTGTTATCCGACCCCTCCCAGCCGGTCCGGCCCGGTGCCATTGCAGTCGTGCGTTCATCCGGTCGCGTGCCTGCGGCATGCAAGCGGCCGTCGTTACCCTTGAGCCTCAGGGAGCGAGCAAAGGCATCCAGCACGGCCGTGTCTTTCACACTAACTGAGGACGAACAATATGAGTACGATCGAAGCGTTGGCCCAGCAGCATTGCAAGGCGCGCCGCGGACCTGAGCATGCGCTCAGTCGCGCCGAGTCGGAAAGGTTGATCGCAATCTTTCCCGGCTGGGCGCTGTCAGATCAGGCCGACCGCATCAGCAAGGACTTTGTTTTCAAGGACTATCATCGAACCATGGCGTTTGTAAATGCCGTCGCGTGGATCGCTCATGCGCAAGACCACCATCCGGACATGGAGGTCGGCTACGGTCATTGCCTGGTGCGATACAACACGCACGATGTCGGCGGTCTGTCCGAGAATGATTTTATCTGCGCTGCGCGGGTTGAGGCACTGGATGCAGTGTAATTTCGGCGCGGATTGAGCAGCCCGAACTCGATTTCGGCCATTCGCCTATCACGGCGCAGCTGCACTTGCCGGCCGACTCGGTCAGAAGCGGATTTGAAAGCTCGCCCCACCCAGGCTTTGCGAGCGCCCTACGGTCAATTCGCCGCGATAGCTCTTGACGATATCCTGCACTATCGACAGGCCAATGCCGTGTCCTTGCACGCGTTCGTCGCCACGTACGCCTCGAACCAACAACAAGGCCACGTTCTCGTCCGCGATTCCCGGGCCGTCGTCTTCCACAATCAGTGTGAGCGATGGCCTGCGCCCTGCGTGCAGAACGCTCGCTCGAACGGTCAGCACGACGCGCGATCGCGCCCACTTGAAAGCATTCTCAAGCAGATTGCCGAGCAGTTCGAGCAAGTCGCCTTTCTCGCCGTAGAAACGGGCGCTGGCATCGATCTCGAACTCGCAGAAAACGCCGCGCTCCGCGTATACCTTTTCCAATCCGACGACAATTGACTCGGCGTGCGACTCGATTTCGATCGGTGCTGAAAACGTGGCGTGTCCTGACGCCGCGGCGCGCGCCAGCTGGTACGCCACGATGTCGTCCATGCGCCGTACTTGATCTGCCAACACCGCGCTGGTCACCACCGGATCGGTGCCGGACTCGAGCTCGTTCCGAATCACTGCCAGCGGCGTCTTCAGACTGTGGGCGAGATCGCCAAGCGTGTTCCGATAACGGCTGCGCTGTTCGCGTTCGTTGTCGATGACGTCATTGATGCTCAGTGTGAGTGGGCTCAGCTCGCGCGGGTATCGGTCCGCCAGGCGCTCGCGTTCGCCTCGCTCGACGCGGGCCAGATCCTGAGCCACAGCGTGCAGCGGCCGCAGACTCCAGCGCAACATCAGCAACTGCACCAGAAACAGCAGTAGCGCTGCCGCACCGAGTTGCGTGACCAAGGTTTGTCTGAAAACACGGACCTGCCGATTGAACGAAGCGTCGTTTTCCGCGACATGAAAAGTGAGTGGCACGGCCTCGCCATTGGGCACTTCCCAGGCGACGCCACGCGAGTAGCGGTAAACACCGCCGACATTGGTCGGAGCCGGTACATTGGACCAATAGGTTCGTCCCGGCTCAAGCTTTTGGTCGAATGGCAATTCACGCCCCAGCGCGGATGCCGAACGCCATTCCGATTTCTCGCCCACGATGCCGGCGTAAAGTCCCGACTGCGGTCGGTTGAAGCGCGGATCGGGCGGAAACTCGGGAAGGATCAGCTCCCCGTTCTTGCCGACATCGGTTCCGGACAAGTAAGAAAACACATAGCTTTCCAGACGGTCGCGCATCGCCTGCAGCGCGCTTCTGCGAAAGGCTTGCTCAAGCGAGTAGCCGGTAACGCCCAGAAACGCCGCAAGCGCCAGGCTCGCCGCCCAGAGCAGCCGGGTCTGCAGCGAAATCGGGCGGCGTTGGGCCATGAACTGGGGACAATGGCGGAGCGCCGGTCGCAGATTCGCGCTCGGTCCGATCGCGCCTGTCCCCGCTCCTATACGCTGCGCGGAATGGCGAAACGGTAGCCGCGCCCGCGCACTGTCTCGATCGGCTTGAGAACGCCGTCCGGATCGAGTTTGCGACGCAGACGTCCGATAAACACCTCCAACACATTGGAGTCTCGATCAAAGTCCTGTTGATAGATGTGCTCGGTCAAATCGGCTTTGGATACCAGCTCGCCAGCATGAATCATCAGGTATTCAAGCACCTTGTATTCATAGGTCGTCAACTCCACCGGCTGACCATTGACGTTGATCGTCTGAGCCGTTGTATCCAGCACCACCGGACCACATTCCAGCTGCGGTCGAGTCCAGCCACTGGCTCGTCGCATCAGTGCATTGAGCCGGGCGAGCAGCTCTTCCACATGGAAAGGCTTGACCAGATAATCGTCGGCACCTGACTTCAGTCCTTCGACTTTGTCCTGCCAGCTGGAACGCGCAGTGAGCACCAGCACCGGATACTTGGCACCATGGGCACGCAATTTCTGGATCAGTTCCATGCCGCTCATGTTGGGCAAGCCCAGATCGATGATGGCGACGTCGAACGGCACTTCCTTGCCCTGGAACAGGCCTTCCTCACCGTCTGCTGCAACATCCACCGCATAGCCCTCACGCTTCAGGCGTGCGGCCAGCGTTTCGCGCAACGGTGCCTCGTCTTCCACCAACAGTATGCGCATCTAGTCTTCTCCCTTCCTTAGTTCATCGGGTGCCACTGCTTCAGGCGAGGCTTGTTTGGATAGCTGTACGACACGGACGCGCCCGCCAGGCGTGAGCAATTTCACGCGATAAGTGTCCTGGCCGCGAAAGCGGATGCGGTCAGCACTGAGCACCTTGCCACCGTGCTCGGATTGCGCTCGCTCAATCGCACTCTGCAAATCCCGCGACACATGGGGCAAGGCTTCGCCCGGCGTGGGACGCGTGCGAAAAGTTATCTGCCGCGGATCGCGCACGTTGTCGCGTGGTTGCAGACGCTGCACGTCATCGCGCTGGCGTGTGTCAAGCATGCGCGAGCGCGGCGTTGGATCTTCCATGTAATGGCCGGGCCGCGATCGATAGATAACCGGCGGCGCAGAGCGCAACGACTCACCACGCGATGGCATTTGCAGACGTGGGTCAACTGCCCGCCCGTTGCCTTCGACCGGCTCAGCACGATCCTGCGCGCAGACGCCCGCGGTGAGCCAGAGGCCACCGAGAATCGTCAGAATCAAGAAGAACTTGCGCATGGTCGGATGATAAACCGGAAAACCGGCTCAGGACAGTTACTTGGAGCCTGCGCCCCTGGGTTTGAATCCGGCCTTAATCCGCTTGCAACAAGCTGTGTCTCAGCGCTGCGGCATCGGCAGCCAATAGCCGCGCCTGTGCCGGTCGCTCCAGCCATTGACGCAGGCTGGCTGGGATCGGAACCGCAGCGCCGATCAGCGGCTCGACCACGGACTCGAATTTGGCCGGATGCGCCGTGGCGACAACGCACCAGGGGCGGCGATCGCCACGGTCGCGCAGGCCAGCGAGCAACTCGGCGGCCACTGCGGTATGCGGACAGATGACCATGCCCTGCTCGGCATGAAAGCGCACAATGCGGGCGCGAATACAATCGTCGGTAACCGAACTGGCTGAAATTTGCGCGGCCAGATCTGTATGCAGCCCAAACAGCGCTCGTAGGCGCTCCAGATTGCTCGGCGCACCCACGTCCATCGCGTTGGCAATGGTGGCGATGCTGGGCGCCGGCCGATACTCACCGGTAGCGAGAAAATCGGGCAACACGCGGTTGGCATTGGTGCCCAGAACAATGTCCCCGATCGGCAGCCCCATGCGGCGTGCGTAGATCGCGGCCAACCCATTGCCCAGGTTTCCGGTGGGGATGACAAAGTTGAGCGGTACTCCGTGCAGACGCCAATAGAACAGCGCGCTGTAGGCGTAGTACGTCGCCTGCGGCAATAGCCGACCGAGGCTGATGCTGTTGGCCGAAGTCAGCGGGCAGTGTGTCTGCAATTCGGCGTCGGCAAACGCCGCCTTTACCATCGACTGGCAATCGTCAAAGCTGCCCTGCACTGCATAACTGGCCACGTTGTCACCAAAACAGCTGAGCAAATGCGCCTGTCGCGGCGAAACTCGCCCATCGGGAAACAGAATTGCCACTCTGAAGCCCGGGCGCTGATGGAACGCCGCGGCGACCGCACTGCCGGTGTCGCCGGAAGTAGCGGCAAGCACGGTCACATCGGCCGCGAAGGGATCGCGCAGACGCCCAAGACATGCAGCCAGAAATCGCGCACCGATATCCTTGAATGCCGCAGTAGGCCCGTGAAACAGCTCGAGCACGCAGCTCGATGCTTCTGGAAGCTCCACCAGCGGAACGGCGAAATTGAAAGCCTCGTTGCACACGGCTCCGATGGCGTCGGCCAGTGGCGAACCCTCAAAGAATGGGCGAAGCATTCGTGTCGCCACGGCGGGCAGACTCTGTGCGCCATCGAAATCGCTGACCTTGAACTGCGGCAGTCGTTCGGGCACATACAGCCCGCCATCGCGCGCCAAACCCCGTTGCAGCGCTTCAGCGATCGATACGCGGTCGCCACCGCGGGTACTTATGCACTGCATCGTTCTACCCTCGCTCCTGCTGCCGCGACCGACGACAGCATGCCAGTCGCCGCCAATCCCGCTCTTGCAAACGCTTGCACCGCATCGGGCATGGCGATTGCAGCAGCTTCAGGTGTTTCGAACCAGGAGAACACACTTGGCCCGGCGCCCGAAATACTGGCGCCGAGCGCGCCATGATCCAGCATCGCAGACTGCACTTGTGCAAAACCCGGGATCAGGTCCGCGCGCCGTGGTTCGACCAGCACGTCCCTGAGACCGGCACGCACCAACCGCATATCGCCACGATGCAGGCCGCACAGAAACAGCGCCAGCGCTTCACTCTGTGCAACAAACGCAGACAGAGGATACGGCTCGCATAAACGTGCACGCGCGACACGCGTCTCTACCACCAGATTGGGGTGCACCAGCAGGCAAGTCAGCCGATCGGGCACCGGTAATGAGATGCAACCGGAATGCGTTGCCAATACCAGGCCACCCAACAGACTGGGCGCGACGTTGTCGCCATGGTGACCGCCACTGGCGGCGAATTCGCCTTCCAGGGCGAACTCATAGAGCGCTTCGAGCAAGAGCGGCTCGGGCAACAATGCGTTTACCGCGACCAGAGCGGCTACCGCCGATGCCGCCGAACCACCCATGCCCGACCCCAGCGGTACGCCCTTCTCAATCTCCAGCTCGATGCCCATGTCCGCGGCGTGGACACGGATCAATGCCTGCACCGCCCGCGCGGCAGTGTTGTGTTCCACATCCACGGGCAACTGCATCGGAGTGCCAGTAATGGCACATACCTTGACCCCAGGCGTGGGCACACTTCGTGCCAGAACGCGATCGCCGGGACCATCCAATGCATGCCCAAGCAGGTCAAATCCGACCGCGACATTGCCCACGCTCGCCGGTGCGAATGCCACCGCTTCCCGATACCGACTCACACCTTGGCTCCAAGATGCGCAGACACGCGCAGCAGATCGGCGAATACGCCTGCAGCAGTAACTTCGGGACCGGCGCCTGGACCCTGCACCACCAGGGGATTGCTGGAATAGCGGCGCGTGCAGAACTGCACCACGTTGTCGGTCAGCCGCGCATTGGCGAACGCGTGATCGCGCGGTAAGCCAACCAGACCGACGCTGGCTTTGCCATCGCGCGCCAAACGGGCGACAAAGCGCAGTACTTTGTTTTCGGCGCGCGCCGCGTCGAACAACGCCTGCATCGGCACGTCCATCGCCGAAACTTTGGCCATGAATGACTCAGCATCACCACCACCAATGGCGTCAGGCACCAGACTCCTGACTTCGACGTCTTTCAACTCGATGGCGAGGCCCTGTTCGCGCGCCAGGATGACCAACTTGCGTGCGACATCGCGACCATCCAGATCATCACGCGGATCAGGCTCGGTATAGCCAAGCTTGCGCGCCTCGCGTACCAGCTGCGAAAACGGCTGAGTACCGTCGAAGCGGTTGAACAGAAAAGCCAAAGTGCCGGAGAACATGCCCTCGATCGACTGGATCTCGTCGCCCGTATCAATCAGGTCGCGCAGCGTCGAGATCACCGGCAATCCGGCACCAACGGTGGCCTCGTAGCGGAAGCGTGCAGCACCGGCGCGCGTTGCCGACTGAATCGCACGATAACGTTCGAGCGGGCCACTGCCGGCATTCTTGTTCGGAGTGATGATGTGAATGCCCCGCGCCAACCATTGTGCGTAACGTGCCGCGACCTTGTCGGAAGCGCTGCAGTCCACGATCAATGCGTGCGGCAGATGCTCGGCATGCACATGCGCCGCGAACGCATCGAGGTCGACTTCGTCGCCCGCGCTCAACTCGGCATAGGCGCCTTTCCAGCTGGCCAGATCGATCCCGCGCGCGTCCTGCAACCACTTGCGGCTTCCGGCAATCGCGCGCACGCGCAGGTCCAGACCTACGTCACGGCGCAATTTCTCTTGCACAGCTGCCAGTTGCTCGAGCAACGCCGAACCGACATTGCCGGGGCCGATCACGCCGATGGAAATGGTCTGCGCCGAGAGGTAGAAGCCGGCGTGCACCACGCGCAATGCCTTGGCAGCATCACGCGTATCGATTGCCACCGAGATGTTGCGCTCGGAAGCACCCTGCGCAATCGCGCGTACGTTGACGTGGCCACGCCCCAGATGATCGAACAAGCGCGCGGCAATGCCCGGAATTCCGGCCATGCCATCGCCGACCACGGCCAGCACACTGATGCCGGTCTGCACTGCGATGGCTTGAATCGCGCCACGCTCCAGCTCCCGTCCGAATACATCGTTGAGCGCTTTCCCGGCGCGCTCGGCATCCTGCGCGCGCACCACGCAGCAAATCGAATGCTCAGACGAACCCTGCGAAATCATCACTACCGAAATACCGTTCTGACGCAGCGCGCCGAACAGTCGCTCGGCGGTGCCCGGCACACCGATCATGCCGGCGCCCTCGACATTGATCAGCGCCATGCCATCGGCAGCGCTCACGCCTTTCACCGGCGGATCGAGCGATAGCTCGGGACCGATACGCGAGCCGGCAAGCTCGGGCTTGAAGGTGTTGCGAATGAAGATTGGAATGCCGCGCTCAATGGCCGGCGCCATGGTCTGTGGATGAATGACCTTGGCGCCAAAGTAGGCCAGCTCGCACGCCTCGTGATAACTCAACTCTGGAACCAGTACGGCCTCTGGGACCAGGCGCGGATCGGCACTGAGCACGCCATCGACATCGGTCCAGATATGGATTTCACTGGCGCCGGAGAGCGCGCCGAAGATCGCCCCCGAATAGTCGCTGCCATTGCGCCCCAGCGTAGTGACGCGCTGCTCCGCATCGCGCGCCACAAAACCGGTAACAATGACCCGCCGCACCGGTTGCCGGGCGAGCCAGTCATCGAACCCGGCCTGGGAGCGCGGCCAGTCGACCATCACGCCGAGCTCCTCGCTGCGCACCACCAGCACCTCACGCGCATCCAGCCAGTCTCCACTCTCGCCGCGTGCGGTCAAATGCGCAGACAGCAATCGGGACGACCACACCTCACCCAGCCCCTGCACCAGATCCAGCGCTTCGCGTGAAGAGGTGCCCATCAATGCCAGCGCGTGCAATACATCGGCGAGATCTTCAAACTCTCGCCCAAGCCAGGCAATGATCGGATCTGCATGCTCGCCAAGGAGTTCGCGAGCGGCCTGCACATGCCGCTCGCGCATGTGTCCAAGATTGCCGCGCCAAACGCCGTCGCGCGCAGCTGCCTGTTGCACCAGGTCGATCAGTGCATCGGTCATGCCCTGCATCGCCGAGACCACAACGATCTGCCGCTCGCCGACGCGTGCCAATAAAATACCGGCGACGCCGCGAATGCATTCGGCATCGCGCATGCTGGAGCCACCGAATTTGTGCGCAACAAATGATTGAGTCGAATTCACGAACTGTCCTGGATGGCGGCAACGAACTCCAAGTCATGCCCGAAATCGCTCGAATATTCAAGTTTTTCCGTCAATCAGTACCGCGCGACCGACCCTACACCCGCGACATTCGGCGACGCTGATGTACTCATCCGGTGCGCAAACACGTCCGGAAACGATGTCGCGCTCGACGGCGCTGGGCCCGCCGTTGCTGCTCCGTATCACTCAAATCCATTGGCAAAAACCGCATCGTCGCTGACGAAGTTCTTGCCGAAAACCACATAGACTCGACCCTCGGCCTGGGTGCTGTTCGGGTCGGCTTCGGGCGCACCCACCAGCAGATCGGCAATGCCATCGCGATTGAGATCGCCGGTCCGGGCCACAGTTTGTCCCGCGATATCCGTCCCGACTGCTCCTTGAATACGAAAACCGTTGCCGCCATTGAGCGACGCCAACGAAAAGTTCGCTGGCAGGCCACTGCTGCGACCAAAGACCACGTACGCGCCGCCGGAATCCGTCATGCCGAAGTCGGCGCCGGGCGCGCCGAAAATCACCTCACCCAAGCCATCGCCATTGATATCGTGCAACCCGGCAACGCTGCTGCCCAGAACGTCGCCAGCGGCAGGGCTAGTGAGCGACAGTCCATTGCTGCCGTTCAACCCGCTCAGGTTGAAGCTGGCTGCAAAACTCGCCGCGCCGAAGACGACATAGCCGCGACCTATGGTGCTGGTGGTGTTCGCTGCGCCAGGTGCACCGATCACCAGATCAGCACGCAGATCGCCATTGAAATTGGGTGTGAAACTCAGACTACCGCCGGCCTTGCCAGCGGATAGCGGGCCATGAAGGGCGAACCCGTTGCTGCCATTGAGCGTATTGACCGCGATTTGTGCCGGAAAGCCACCGCTATGGCCATACACCACGAACACACTGCCCGCGCTGGGAAGGTTTCCCGGCGCGGCACCCGGCGCGCCGAGCACGACATCGGGAAAATTGTCCCCATTGAGGTCGCCGATCGCGGCAGCCACGCCAAGCGACAGTGTCGACAGTTCAGTGCTGCTCACCGCAAACCCGTTGTTGCCGTTGAGCGAAGTCAGCGAGAAACTGGGCGGCAGCGCCGCGCTGCCGAAAATCACGTACGCCTGGCCCGGATTGGATGCAGTGGTATTGATGTTGGGGCCGGTCAACAACAAGTCGGAGTACCCGTCGCCATTGATGTCGCCGCCACCGGCCAGCACCGCGCCCAGTTTTTGGCCGGCGACGATGCCATTGATGCGTATGCCATTGGCGCCATTCAAACTCGACAGACTCATTGCGGAAGGCAGACTCTCGCCGCCATAGACCAGGTACGCCGTTCCTGCTGACAACAAACCGGGCAAGTCAGTGAACGGCGCACCGATCATCAGGTCATCGAAACCGTCAGCGTTCACGTCTCCGGCGCAGGCGACGCTGGACCCTGCCGCATCACCGCTGAGCTCTCCGGTCATGCGCAGACCGGCAACATTCAAGCTTTGCGCTGGCGTGCTGCCAGCAGCCGTGCCGTACACGACAAATCCCATGCCCTGGTCGCTGGGGCCGGCACCGGTCGCGCCAATAAACAGATCGACATTGCCATCGCCATTGACATCGCAATCGCCATTCATCGACGCACCTGCGCGCGCCAGGAATTCGGGTCCGTCCAATATCCAGCCTTGATCACTGCCCAGCGACAGCAACGGGACCACCGCCGGTGCAATTTGTGCGCGCGTGTTGCCTACGCCCATCAGTAATAGCAACGAGCAGAGCGCGCCCGCGAGCAGAACCGCGGATGCAGGGCCGCGCGCCTGTGGGACTATTTGCATCGTGTGCATGGCCTATCTCCCGGACTCGAGGGGCGTTAGCGAACACTGGGTCGCGCCTGGGGCTGCGCTGCTTTCCTGTGCCGTCACTAGCAGGTACGCGAGTCCGCGCCTTAAACCGTCAACATCTCGCCCCACTGCGTTGAGTCAGGACGGCGGACATGACCGGCCAGGCCGGCGCTGGGGCATTGGCAGCAACAAACCGCACTTCAGACCCGTGCTGGGCGACGCGGGCAGACTCGGGACAAGCCCGGCAATGGGCAATCGACCCACGCGCACTCGTTGCCAGGCGGAAACCGCGCAAAAAAAAACAGGCCACGCCGCGAACGGGTGGCCTGTCTGGACTGCTGCAATTTGCTTCGCGGTTAAGCGCGAGGCGATTCGCGTTACTTCATTTCAAGCGCGTATCCCATCTCAACGCCACGATCAGTTGCGTAGACGGCGAAGTCGGCGCGCGCGATCGATTTGGTATACATCTCGCGTACTGACTTCATCATTTCGACTGAAGCGCGCAGCTCTGCAAGCTTGCTGGCTGAGTCATCGGCAGCGACATCTTCGCTCGAATCTGCAGCATCCGACGCGGCTACTTCATCGACCACCGCCACGTCTCCCTGTTGCGACTGCATCGATTCAGCGGCTGCCACTTGCGCTTCGGATTGCTTGACCATCAAATCAAAGAATGTGCTCATGCCGGCGCCGTTCAGGCCGTAATGCAGCAGCGGTGAAGCCTGCTTGGATTCGGCGTTGAGGAATGCCTGCAACGAATCTTTTTGCCCTGCACCGATGGCCAGACCCAGCGCCTTGTCGCTGAGTGCGATGAAGCTTGGCGGTGTACCGGGCGGCATGCCATCCATCGGCAGTGCAATCGGAGCCTGATTGGGCGCAACAGTCAAACCGGCGAACGGCGGCGCAAAGTTACCGGCCATGGCGAGCAGAGACTGTGGATTGTCCGAAGCCAGTGCGATCTTGCCCTCGATCACCGGAGTCTGACCTTCAGGCATCTCGAACTTGGAAAGCGATGCGTTGAATCCTTTGACCGCGGCCGCCACCATAAAAATACCGGGATTGCTCATGCTCGTGCGCGCACTGGCAAATGCCTCGTTCAACGACTTCAGCGATTCACATTGATACGGCGCCGCCGCCACAGCAGCCGACTTGGCATTGACAAAACTGACCAGCGCGTTCAGATCGATACCAAAGCCAACGTCGAACAGTCCTTCGCCGTGTCCATCTAGCCCCGGCACCTTGACCGCCAATTTGGAAAGTTCCGCGCCCACTGCTGGCGTGGTTTCCAGGACATAGCGCAGGTCCATGCGTTTGGCCTCGAGTGCGGTATAGCCGAAGGAAATTCGCGGCACTTGCATGGCGATCGCTTGATGCTCTGCCTTACACACTGGTGATACATCCGTCACTGGGTTCTTCTCGCCCATGGCATCGAGGAACGCCTTCTCGGTGGCACTGCGCTCACCAAAAATCACGGTCATCATTTTCGCAGTGTCGATAAAGCCACTGCCATAGGGCAAATAACCACGATCCTTGTTGAACTTCGGCAGGATATTTTCATCCAGCGCCGATTCCTCAGGAAGCTCCAAACCCAACAGCTGTTCCATCACCGCCGGTTCGGCGGTCTTGGGCGCAAAGGTCAGAACCAGGTGCTTACCTTGCAGCGCCAGGATCAGCTGCAGCTTTTCTTCAGCCGGTCCGGCCATCCAGTAATCCTGACCACCGACCTTGCCGGTTGCCAGCTTCTGTCCGACCTTGGTTTCCATTCGGCCGATGAAGGCTTTGAACGCATCCGGATTGCCCAATTCGAGCCGCATCACCGGAATCAATCCGATGCCATAGACCGCCGAGCGAGTTGACATCGAAAATCCAAGGCTTTCCATGCCGGCACGATTGAATTTGCCCTTGAACTCGTCGCGCGCTGCCTTGATGACACGCACACCCAGTGCTTCCGGCGTTGCGCTTTCAAGCTGAACCACCATGGTGTCCAGCATCTTTTCGTACATCGGCATCATCTGCTCGGCATTCTTCATCCACATGTCGATGGCGGCGGCAGGCACCGGCTCAACATTGGCGAACAGATAAGGGGTCTGCGCTGGCGCGTAGGCGAGCGGATTATCGGGCTGGTCTTTAGAACAGCTGGCAGCACCGAAGGCTGCGGCAATCACCGCAACAATAATCAAACGCTTGGGAAACATGGAAACTCCTTGGAAAATCTCTGGGGCTGCTGGCGTGGTCGGCAGTGCCCGGTGGCTCGCTTTTTCGAGTCCTCGAGCGCTGCACATGGGTCTGAAAGGGGATGCGGAGTGCGAAATGCTAGTACGAACCGGCCCAGTTGTGCACTGAAATTTCACAGTAGCGAGCCGCGTCACAGGTCATTGCTAGCCGATCCCGGTTTCATCGACGTGTATTTTCGAGGCCGGATTGCTGTTCCGGTCGTAACGCATCGACTTCTTCAGCGGTGAGCACTCGAACCCCGCCCTTGGGCAATGTGCCCAGTTGGACGGGCCCGATGGCTACGCGCACCAGCCGCAGCACATCCATGCCGAGTGTCTGCAGCATGCGTCGAATCTGCCGATTGCGCCCTTCGTCGAGCACAATCTCCAACCACGCGGTCTTGCCGCCGCTGCGCAAAAGCTGCGCTGAACGCGCTGCCCAGGGTGCCTGTCCAATTTCGACGACGACACCACTGGCCAGCACTGACAGTTCATCTGCGGTCGGTACTTTGTCTACCTGCACGTGATAGGTCTTGTCCAGATGTGATTCCGGTGCAGTGATGCCCGCAGCCCAGATCGAGTCGTTGCACAGCAGCAGCAGGCCTTCGCTCGCTTGATCCAGACGGCCGACAGCCGCAACCCAGGGTAATTGCAAGTCGCGCAGACAGTCGTAGATAGTGGCGCGCTGCTTCTCGTCGCTGGTCGTCGTGATCAGGCCGCGAGGCTTGTTCAACGCCAGATAGACACGTGTCACGGCAGCGAAATTCTCGCCATCAACCTCGATCTGCGCGTTGTCGCGCGTAGGATACTCAGGATCGATTATTCGTTGCCCATCGACAACGATGCGGCCTTCGCGCACCCAACGTGCGGCTTCGGTACGCGACGCCAGTCCGCGCTTGGAAAGAATGCGCGCGATGCCAAAGCGAGGCGCTCGCGGTGCTGTCAAGTTGCGGCTGACTCTGCAGGCGGCTGCGACCAATCGTCGTCGCTATCCTCGCCCGGCTCTGGTAGCAGCATCACTGCTTCAGCCGAGACCAGGCGCACCGCCAATGCGGTCTCACGGTCTACCAGCAGATAGCGCCCTTCCATCTGAACCACGCCCAGCTCACCGGCGTTGAGGCGGAGTAACTGGGCGTCATTGACGTGCACGCGCTTGATCTTTCCGCCATGCATGAAGTGCCGCATCACATCGGCTTCGGCATCGTTGAGACTCTTGCCTTGCAGCAAAGTACGCAACTGCAAGCGTTTTTCGCGGCGTTCGTTCGCCTTGGCCTCTGACTCACGCTTGGCACGCTCGCGTTCTTCGCGTTCCTGACGTTCGCGCAGTGCATAGGCGCGCGCCAGATCGATCTCCTCCTGGCTGCGCGATGGACGTGCCGCCGGTCCGGGCGCGACGCGCTGCGCTGGTGCATTGGACATGCGCGGACCCGGCTTGCGCGGTCCATTCGTGGGCGCTGCCGGCAGCGGCGCGCGTTGCGTCGATTGCGATGACGACGAACGTGGCGGCATACCCCCGCGATGCTGAGCATTTGCGCTGGACTTGGCGGATGGCTGGGTTTTGGCTACAGGCTCGGGCTTGGTGAAGCCGAGTTTGAGCAGTTGCTCACGAAGACTCTCGGTCATATCGACGCTCAAAAGTGCGGGGGCGGAGATTCCATGCCGAAATCGTGACTGAGCGCGACCCGCAGCGCAGCCAGTTCCTGACGCAGTGCACGCAGTTGCTCTTCGACGCTGATGATGCGGTGTTCCTGATCAGCAACTTGCGGGTTGAGCACGCCGATCACTTCATCCTGAAAGGCAAATCGCGATTCGAGTTCGTCCAGACGTTCGGAGAGCTTTGCTTGCATCGGGTTCATGGCGCTAAGGTCATCGGAGACGGGGGTCATTGGGGGCGGGCGTTATGGGAACGGGCTCTATAGGAGCGGGCTTTATAGGAGACGGTGTCACTGAAACGGGAACCACTGAGGAAGGAGTTGCAGATGAGGAATAGCCTTGCTCAGCGCAGAAAGCGCGAATGGTAGCGCCCAGCTCGCCGTCTACACAAAGCCAGCGCAGCGCATCATAGCGACTCGACAATGCAATCAGGCGATACGGATCGCGCCGATCCAAGCGCCGCGCCAACTGCCTGCCTTCGCGCTCCAGCAGCGCCGGAACGCGCTCGGGATGGCGCAAAAGGATCCCGAGCAACTGTCGCTGCACGCGCAACTCGTGAGGTCCCAGTCTGAGCGCCCGCGCAAAAGCGACCGCAAATTCGGCATCGATGCTGCCCAGCTGGGACTTCACCGCCGCCAGATTGGCCCAGGCAAAGGCCGATGCCGGTCGCCTTGAAACTGCGCGGCGCAATTCATCGCGCGCCCGCTGCCACAGCATTCGACGATTCTGTGCGCCCGCGCTGCGCTCGGCCCAAACCATCCACCAGCGCGCGCGCAGCTCCAGCCGCGTCGCGCTATCACCCGCCACCTCGGGCAACGGGGCCGTATGCTCCAGCCGCTGCAAGACTTCGCCCAGGCGCTCGCGGTTGTTCACTTCCAAAGCGAGCAATCGCTCCTCGAACAGCTGCGTGCGCCATTCGCGCCATGCCAGATGCGTGGCGAACACGGCAAGTGTCGCCAGCAAAAACGCAAGCGCGCGCTGGCCCCAGGGTCGTCGCGGGCCTGAGGCTGGGCGGCTCATCCTTTGCCCCGCCCAAGCAGGTGCGGCGCCACCATCCGCGCCGGATTCATCCACACCAGATCCTGGGCGGCGTGCTCGCCAATGATCGCAGCAGCCGCTTCGCGCCCGACTTCGAGCAGCGCTCCGGCGGCATCGCCCGCGCGTGCATTGCTGCTCATCAGCTTGGCCCAGCCGCGTTCGAGCAACTGCCGAGATCGCTTCTGCGCATAGGGTCCATGACGACCGGCTAGCGCAGCGGCATTGACTTCAAGCAGGGCTCCGGCGGTGATCATTGGCGCCAGAATCTCAATGTCCTTGAGCACTTCCCGGTGCAGTTCGGGGCAGGCCAGCAGCGGTCGGATGTTTTGGCTCGCCATCCATTCGATGATGCTGACGATGTTCTTGGGAATGCGCGAATCGGGTAACTGGGTCATCAGCACCCGCATGCCTTCATATTCGCCCAACACGGGCGCCTGATTAAGCACGATCGCGCGCGCCAGTCGCTGCCCGATTCGGCATTCGGCAGCAATTTTTATTTCTATCAATGCGCCACGGGTACGTAGCTGGCCGATCAGCGCCTCGCCAACCGAGGTGGCAAGCTGCCACTGCGTTCGATAATCGCCATCGACAAAGTGCGGCGTCGCTACCATTGCCTGCACGCCGTGGGCTTCGGCATTCAGTGCCAGTTGCAGTGACGCCTCCAGATTGATCGGGCCACCGGCAAAGCCCGGCAGGATGTGACAGTGCAAGTCCACCATGCGGCCGATGCCTTGGCTGCGCTGGTCACTTTTTCTTGCGCTTGGCGTAGCCGTAGTCGGAGTAGTAGCCGTCGCCATGGTAGTAGTACTTGCCATATCCGTACCCCCCCTTGCGCGGGACGACCTGATTGACGACTGCGCCTATAACGGGCGCATCAATGCGTGCCAGACGCTTCACGCCAGTGCGCGCCACCTGCCACTGGGTGGCATCGCTGCGCACCACATAGATCACACCATGCACCAGTCTGGACAAGACCAGAGCATCGCTGACCGCACAGGCTGGCGCGCAATCGATCAGGATGTGATCGAACGTGCTGCCCAGGGTTTCCAATGCTTCGGAAAACTTGCGCGAGCTGAGTATCTCCAGGGGATTGGGCGGCGCAACACCCGCCGGCATCACAAAAACATTGGAGTTCGGCAACTGCCGCAAGCAGTCGGATACCTTGGCCTCGCCGGTGATGAATTCGCTCAGACCTGGACTCTGGCGTTGATCAGGGAGTCCGCGGTGCAGTGCCGGTCGTCGCATGTCGGCATCGATCAGCAGCACTTTTTTCATCTGACCCAGAGAGAATGCCAGATTCATCGACAGGGTGGTCTTGCCCTCGCCGGGCACCGAAGATGTGATCAGTAACCGTTTATGGTCCTGGTCTACAGCCGACAGCAGAACACCGGTGCGGATGGTGCGGATCGCCTCGGCAAACGACGACTGTGGGTGCGCGGCGAAGTAGCCGATCGGCGCTTCGGCCAGATCGGAACTGTCCGGCAGCCGCGGAACCAATCCGAGTACCGGCAGTCCCAGGCGTCGCTCA
>JANMSL010000219.1:0-3247 GCA_031389245.1 Lysobacterales bacterium
GCCAAGGACCATTGCACGCTCATGCGGTTCTTCCCTCGCAGCGCTTGCCCCTTTGCCGATCAGCCTGCGACAGGTCATCGCCAAGGACCTTTGTTCCACCAAACGGGTTGCTCTCACGAGCAGCCCGTTTGCTTTTTGCCCCCGTGCTCCCAGTCGGTAACAGCACTACTTCGCCAATGACCAGCGCGCCCAAAACACTCTGCACCCATGCCGGGGGCTTTGGGATTGGCGAGATCGCGGTAGAGCATCGTGCCTTTGTTCACTGTTAGTTGAAAGTTGACGTTTTTATGTTACCGCCATTGATTCAATGGCAAAGGGCCTCGCGTGGTGGTCGCTGATTTGCCTAGGCCGCCTGATGTAACGACAGTCAGACACGGACCGTTCGCCATCGGTGTGATCGCTTTGCTGATGTTGTCGCATGCTCTGCCCTACTACTGGGCGACTGTGACCCTGGACACTGCTCGGGATTTAGTTGCTGCGCTGCAAATCGGACGCGGCGAGGCGATTGCCCGTGGCCCAATTCTCAATGGGCTCTTTCATCTGGGTCCCATCTGGTTTTATCTTCTGGCGCCGGTCTTGGCGATCACCAAGTCGCAGGCTTTGACGTTGCTGTGGGTCGGGTTGCTTGCGTCGTTGAAGTTTCCCTTGGCCTATGTTTTGGGGACGAGACTACGTGACCAGAGTCTCGGACTCACCTGGGCTGTCTTGCTTGCGCTGCCCAGTTGGTCGTCGCTGGGCATTATTTTTCCGACGCACACGGTGATGGTCGAGGCTGCGGTGCTGTTACAGATGTGCCTGATGCTCAAGTTGGCGCACAATGAAAGTGCTTGGAACTGGTCATGGCTTGGCCTCGCGGTTGGTCTGGCCCTGCACGCACATCCCACGGCTGTCCTGGCGTTGGTGGCATTGCCCGCGGTGTTGTGGGCGCGGCGCTCGCGCTGGCGCGCGAACGAAATAACGCCAATGTTGACTGGAGTCATTCTGTTCGCGGTGCCCCTGATTCCGATGCTGCTAGCAGAAGGGACTCAGGGTTGGCCTGCACTACAACCCACGCTCGAATACGCGCACGGCAACGATCGCCAGTTCAGCTTTTCAGCAGCAATGTCGATTTTGTTTGGAACGTTTCTGATCGGACCCAGCGTCGCGCTTGAACTTATGGGGCGCGGGGCATTAGTGGAAGTGGTGATCGGCTTGATCGCGGTGTTTGCATTGCTGGCGCTGATCGGTACTTTACGACCCAGTGCCATGATCGAGCGCCGTATCTTTCTGCTCGGACTTGCGGCGCTCGTTCTGGTGACAATGCTACTGGCATGGCTACGCAACTACACACCGTTCTATATGACTCTGGTGTTGCTTCCGTTCGCTGCGGGCCTGGTGGCTCTGGGCCTCAGCTCTCTACCGAATCCACGGGTCTGGATTGCACTGGCAATTGTGCCTGCGCTGGTCGGCTGCGCAATCCTGGTGGCGAGTGCAAACGCGGGTCATGCACAAATCAATGTTGCCCGACTGGCAAACGTGCAGAACGCGAAGATCGTTCGAACAGTCGATGCGGCGCTACTCCCCGCCTGGCAACTGGACCGGATAGGACGCGATCTTTGCAGTGCAGGCAGTCCCGTGGTTCTACACGGGTACCTTGCTGTGCTTTACGATTCGGCACTGGGCGTGGGAGCGGAGCTGCGCTGTCCAGATCACGCTCCAGTCGCTCTTGCTGGACCCGGTACAGCAGATGCACAACACTGGCTCGGATTGCCGCCGTCGCTGGAGGTTCAGTTCGGACTTCAACGAGCTGGGCGATGGACGCAAACGCCTAGGCAGGGGGTGCAAGCACTGTGGCCTCCCAGGTCAGTAGAAGCGGCCGATCCGACGCATTACCCGCATCATCGCGCCAGCGGCGAAGTTACGTCGCCTCAAACGTGGCGCGTGACCAGCAAAACGGGGAGGGCACTGATCACTACTGACATGCTCTATCCCTATCGCGTGAACCGTGTTGATCAAGTGTTTGCCAATGGTGTTTTGGCACGCAAACTGGCGCAGATAAACGTTACCACCGTGTGGGTTTGCGATAATTGCATGGGCCCCGAAATTCAATGGGAAGTTCGGGGCACGGGTAACGACCCCAGTGTTCTCGACATTGTTTCTGTGGTGTTGCCGATGTATTCCCCGCCGGTTGCAGGCCAGCATCTGCCCTGAGCCAAACGCTCGCTCACCCGCGTGCGCTGATGCGCCAAAGCCATTGGAGCAAGGTCCACGTCCCGCAACCATTGCAGACCATCGAGTACGGAGTGTTAAGTACAAAGCGGCGAGTACAAAGCGTTTGTTCATCAGAAACTTGTTGCCAACTTCTATCGTCCATTCAAGGCGCAAGATTGATCCAAGTTGCCTTCACTTCGGAATACTTCTCGAATGCATGCAGGGACTTGTCGCGCCCGTTGCCCGATTGCTTGTAGCCGCCAAACGGCGCGGTCATGTCGCCGCCGTCCCAGTGGTTGATCCACACACTGCCAGCGCGCAGCTTGCGCGCCACGCGATGAGCGCGGGTAAGGTCTCGCGTCCACAGCCCCGCGGCCAGTCCGTATTGCGAGTCGTTGGCAATGCGTAACGCTTCTTCTTCGCTGTCAAAGGCGATGACTGAAAGCACAGGGCCAAAGATCTCTTCCCGCGAAATGGTCATGTCGTGCTGGACACGATCGAAGATGGTCGGCTCGATATAAAAGCCCCCACTGGCAGCCATCGCCCGATTGCCACCGAGCCGCAATTCAGCTCCTTGCGCCTTGCCCTTGTCCACGTATTCCAGCACTTTCTGCATGTGCAGTTGATCGACCATGGCGCCCATGGCAGCACCGGGTTCGAATGGATGTGCGGGTTGCATGTCGCGCGAGACCTCAACCACCATCGCAACGAACTCGTCTTTGATCGATCGCTCCACCAGCAGGCGCGAGGCGGCCGTGCAGACTTCGCCCTGGTTGTAAAAAATACCTCCCGCAGCGGCTGCCGCAGCGGTCTTCAGATTGGGCGCATCGGCGAACACCAGGTTCGGGCTCTTGCCTCCGCACTCCATGTAGGCGCGCTTCATATTCGAACGGCCGGCGCACTCAAGCAGGAATTTGCCGACTGCGGTCGATCCGGTGAACACCAGGCCATCCACGTCCATGTGCAGTGCAAGCGGTTCGCCGGCGCCCTTTCCAAAGCCGGGCACGACGTTGAATACGCCAGATGGAACGCCAGCCTCGATCGCCAACTCGGCGAT
>JANMSL010000277.1:0-1534 GCA_031389245.1 Lysobacterales bacterium
CGCGGCGCGCGGCAAAGCGAACCCAGGGAAGCTCTGATCATGCCTCATCTTCAATTGCAGCTTCCCTTGAAGTGGGGGATTTACAAGGGGGCATAACCGAATGGCACTTACATAAGGATAAGCGTCTGATATGACGTACAAAACAGCTGGCTCGGATCGAGTGATAAGGTGGAGTTGCCAAACAACCATCCATCACCCGAGGAGCCAGCCAGAATGCATCCTAAACTCAACGCACGATCGCAGCAACAGCATCGTGTTCGCGGCCATGCCCGTAACGGCGATGCGTATTCGTTTTTCAACCTTCTTACGAGTCCTGAATTGTTCGACCAAGTCGAGTCGCTGTTGCCGGCACATCGGGAACGGTTGTTCCCACCGACCGAGACGCTAGCGATGTTTCTGGCACAAGCACTCAATGCCGATCGTTCTTGCCAGAATGCGGTGAACGAAGCGGCGGTGAAGCGTCTGAGCGCAGGATTGCCACCGTGTAGCACGCATACCGGAGCCTATTGTCGTGCGCGGAGCCGTTTACCGATGGAGATGGTGTGCACGCTGGCGCGCTATACAGGGCGATGGATTGCGGCGCGCGCGCCCGCGCCGTGGCGTTGGCGAGGCCGTGCGGTACGGCTGGTGGACGGCACGACCGTGGTGATGCCAGACACAGCGGCCAATCAGGCGCTGTATCCGCAACCGTGCAGCCAGAAGCCTGGTCTTGGCTTCCCCTTGTGCCGGCTGGTGGGCATCGTGTGTCTGGGTAGTGGCGCGGTGCTCAATGCGGCGACCGGCCACTATCAGGGCAAAGGCGGCGATGAGCAATCGCTGCTGCGTTCGATCCTCGATACTCTGGAGGGCGGAGACCTGCTATTGGGCGATGCGTTCTACGCCACGTATTTTCTGCTGTGCGCCTTGCGCGAGCGCGGCATTGATGCGGTGTTTGAACAACACGGCTCGCGCCAACGCACCACCGACTTTCGCCGCGGTCACCGACTGGGAGCGCGCGATCACCTGATCGTGCTGCAAAAGCCTGCCATCAAACCTGACTGGATGAGCCAGACTGACTACGAACAGGCACCCGCGAGCCTGAGCGTGCGGGAACTGCGCACCGGGGGCAAAACTCTGGTGACCACGCTGCTGTGTCCGAAGCAAACTTCCAAATTCGACTTGAAGTTACTGTATCGCAGTCGATGGCACGTCGAGCTCGATCTGCGCAACATCAAAACCACGTTGGGAATGGACCGGTTGAGCTGCCAGAGCCCCGACATGGCCCTCAAGGAGATCTGGGTCTATCTGCTGGCCTACAATCTCATTCGGCTGATAATGGCTCAAGCGGCTCTGGTGGCCCACCGGCTGCCGCGCCAACTCAGCTTCAAACATACCGTACAGCTTTGAATCGCCTGGGATCATCAGGGCGACTTTTCCTGGATCGACGCCGAGGCAGCAGTCGCTGTGGGCGTACTCGTCAGGCGGAGCGCCGTGGTGGGGCCCGGCTACGTGATCGATCGCGTCGAATGGACTGCCGATCGTGAAGTCACGTTCG
>JANMSL010000283.1:0-4584 GCA_031389245.1 Lysobacterales bacterium
GCCAATTCAACCAACAACTCGGTTTCATGACGCGGAATCAACACGTCCGGCGTCACTACCAATTTCAGACTCCAAAACTCGCGTTCGCCCATCAAGTAGGCCACCGGCTCACCCCGCATACGCGCCTCGATCAAACGCAGACAGCGAGCTGCCTCCTCCTCGCTGAGCAGGTGATCGGCATGCGCAAACACGCCGGCGCGGGTCATTCCGAGCGCATGCGCAATCAGGATTTCGGCGTCGCGACGCGCATCCTGTTCGTTGAGCATCTGCGCCGCTGCACGCACCGCATCGCCAAGTGTCTGATCCTCATGTATCACGCGTTCGTTCTGCCTTCGCGATTAGGACGACGGGGTGGAATTCGCATCCGTATTATTCAGCGTTTCGTCCATCACTGCCTGCGGCGGCGTGGTCGTCACCGCTGGTTTCTTGCGGAACCAGGCGCGCCAGACACCCCGTGTCGCAAAGCACTGCAAACCCCAGCGCAACCAACGAATCAGCGACCATGCCATCCAGAACGCCCACAGCAGCATGAGCGCGCGATAAAGCCACATTGGCAGGCTGACTGCTGTACCCATTGGCATTGCCGACTCGGTCTGATCGTGGAACCAGCGCAACGAATGCGCCGAAGATCCATTGCCGGTGACGTGAAGATCCGGCGAACCCAGCAGCCCATTGTGGATCGCTGAGAACAACGCAACGCCCGCGAACACGGTCAGCAGCAGCAAACCCAGCTGTACGAAATTGAAGCGCCAGCGCAACGCTTCAGGCTCCACCCGCGAGCGCCAATCAAGCGCAAACAGCCATGCAGCAAAAAACAGCAACGCCCACCAAGACACCATGGAGAAGCCAATGCCAAGCAGCAACCAGTCGATCAATCTGAGCGGCGTACGGCCTGTTCTGGACACGCCGTAGGCGATCAGCATCATCACCAACAATTCACCCCAATACAAAACCGCCGGGCCCAGGCGTGGACCGCTGCTGGAAATCACCCAGCGCTGCTCGGGCAGATCTAGAACCAGGTTCAGATTGGAGGCATCGGCATTCAGCGTCACCGCAGGCGTGCGTTGCACCATGGCAGCGCCAACACTTTCGCGCCAGCGGACCGAGATCGCATTGGCGCCGGGTGCCACCGGCAAGCTGAGCCGCCCCTGTTGCGGTCGGATATTCACCCGCTGCCCGTTGATTGTCAGCTCCATCACCTCCGCGCCGTCGGGCAATCCAATCGGATGTTGGCCACCCTGGGTCGCTCGCAAACTCAGAGTGAGTGTGTGATCGGTGCTGCGCTTGCCTACCACACTGTGGATCGCCGCACTGTCGATGGCAATGGTATTCCCCGGCATTGCCACCGGCCGCGAAATTTTCAGCGACAGCAACTCTCCCGGTAATGGATGGAACTGATACATCCCGGACTCAGGATGAACGCCGGGAATCCCAGAAGGCAACACATTCCACGTCGGGCTGACATTGAGTCGCCATAGCTCCGCGCGCCCTGATTGATCCGGTGCCTCGATCGTCAGCAGGTCGACCGCCTCCAGGCGCGACTCCCACTGCACCCAGTCCTCGCCCTCACCAAACGGTGCGGTGAGCACGCCCTGATTGATTTGGAAGCCAGTGCTCATCACGCGCTCGCCGGCGAGCAGAGGCACCGGCACCGAAAATGCAACACCGCTGGGCGATACACGCATGACTGACGTGGTCAGCGACCAATCGAGATCAAAACGCAACTCGCGCGTTACGATGACGAATGGCGGGAAACTCTGTGCCACGCCAGCACGACTGCCAACATCCCCGGCGCCGGCCTGACGCACAAGTTCCAGACTGCCCGTAGTGAGCTGTCCTTCATCGATTCCACTTCCCTGCCAACCCTCACCGACAAATTCCACATAGCCAGGCGCCAGCGCAAATCGCAGTGGAATGCTATCGGCGTTGGCGGCGCGCCAGCGCAACTCGGCGCGATGCACGCCCCGCGGCAGCATCAACCAAAGTGTTCCGTTCTCATCACGCACCGCGCCAGCGGCATCGACGCCATCGAGCAATAGCGCCTCCAGATCGAGCAGTTGCTCGTTGCCGGGCAGAGGCACCGCCACGGGCTCGACAGCATGCAATTCCAGCGCCACAGCAATGCGCGCACCTTCAGCGCGCACATCTGCACGTGCGATATAGCCACAATCAGGGACACAGTCGGGCATCCGTGCGATGCGCTCGCCAAGCTGCTCAAGCAGTTCAGGTGTCGGCACATCTGCCGATGCCGCCATCGGCATGCTGATGACCAGCGCAGCGACCAGGGCAACCGTAAGCGTTGGACCGCGCGCCTTGCGCGCGCCGAAACAGGCACGCAACACCATAGCCAGGGTCAGGCCCATCAGCAAGGCAATAAGTACGCGTGCAATGCGCGTCATCCATGGCGGCGAAATGAGCAGACGCACCGACTGTGTGGGCAGCACTGGCCCGGCGATTTCAAGTTGATAGCGGCGCCACTGCCAGGTCGGCTCACCACCGCCCGCTTGCACGATCGTATTGCTGGCATAACGCTTCAAGGCACGCGGTGCCACCTTTTGCGGTGCTTGATTCTGGACATTGAACTGGCCTGCTGAGGCAGCGGCGTCAGTTGCCTCACTCTCGAGCTTGGCACCGCTGACTACGATCTGCTCCATCTCCGGGGATTGCGGCATCGGCGGCGCAGGCGGGGCCGCGTTTTGAACCATCGGCATCGGTTCTGACGACACCATGTCCGCTGGCGCGTTTCGCACGGCGTACCCGGCCATATTGCCCAGGTCGTAACCACTGGAGTAGCGGTAGCCGTAGCCACTGGACTCCAACTGCGGATACAACCCTTGCCTAAACTGCTGCGCCGCGAATGGCACCGCAACCACCAACAGCACCAGTGCAGCAAGTTTGGCAACGCGTCCCAGCCAACGCGGCAGTCGGTCACCCTGCGACACTGAATTAGCCAACAATCCCAGCCCCACCGCAGTCAACAAGGTGATGCGCGGTGCGTCCGGCAGATGCCACGCCAGCAACAGATAGGCGAGCGGAATCAACGCAGCGGCGCGACCGAACGAGAGTGCGCAAAGAAACGCGATCAGGGCCGCAATAAATACGTCGAGCAGATCCCACTGGTCAAGCCATGCGCCGGGCACACGGTCGGCACCGGGTGCTGCAATCAACTCAAAGCCGGGCGGAAAATTCAATTGCGTTGACACGGTTTCGAACGGATGCTGCCAACCAGTGACCGGCAGTGTGCTGCCCTTGCTTTGCAGCCGCGTGCTGGCCGACAAAAGCAGATTCCGTTCACGCACTTCAACGCCCGTAGCTCCCGGTTTGGCGCCCTTGGTCACCAGTAGTGCGAATCCATTCTCATCGGCACGGGTCAATTGATAGGGTGGCGCCAAGTCCAGGCGCCAATCGCGCAGCAGAGCACCGTTGATCTGCTCCTTGCCAGTCCAGCCCGCACCCGAGAAGTCGAGCCACAGCTGTCGAAAAAGCGTTAGACGATTCTGGTCCTGGTCAGACAACCCGCGCGATCGCTCGCTCAGCTTGAGCAGACCACCTTCGCTCATCTCGAAAGCGGGCAAGCTGCGCCAGGACTCGGGCACTTCGGCCATCGCCGGGTCGATTTGTGGTGGACCTGAGGCATCTGTCACACGCAACTGCGGCTGGCTTTGGTAGCTCCATATCTCTTCGGCCGGCCACGGCGCAACGCGCGTCGTCGCGGCAAATTCTACGATCGGCTTGAGTGCACGCGCGGTCAGTGTGATGGTGTGGGTTCCGGGGCGAACCTGTACATGCAAACTCCCGTCGGCTTCGTAGCGTGCGACCAAGTCACCGCTCAGACTCACCGGCGCGAAATCTGCGGGCAATACTGCAGCCAGGGACTCCTCGCGGCCCTTGCCCGAAACGCGCAACCGCAGTTGCGTGGTCAGCCGTTGTGGCACCTGATCGGATAGCAGCCGAAATACTTGCACGTCCAGGCTATTAGCCTCCTGTGCATCGCTATCCGCGCGGCCGAGCCAGAGCGCGTCGGTATCGCGCTGAAGCGGGAAAATTATCTTGCCGTCGACGCTGAGCGATATGCGCGCGATGCGTGTATCCACAGCAATAGATTCAGGTCGCTCCTGCCAGATCAACTCGCCTTCAATGCGATGCGTGCCAGCCTTCAGCCATAGCACGGGAAGATCGTCGTTCTTTACCACCACAGCGGCGGCCCCATCCGCGCGAACCTGCTGCGGCCAAAGTGAATCGTCACCCGGCAGCGGCACGGCGCCGTCCTGGTAAAGCGTCCACATCTGCTCGAATCGCGCTCCAGAGGCATCCACGCGCAAGTCCAATCGACCGGGCCAGGCACATAAGTAGGAATCTTCGTCGTCGACGTCCGAGCCCGCCATCAATGGACAGGCACGGTACTGTTGTTCGTAGCGAACCCAGTCGGTCCAGTCCTGCAGCGCGGCAGGCAGATCGCCCAATGGCGGTGACGCCCCTGCACAAATCGATGAAACCAACAGGAGCAGCGCAGCCAGAAGTCGCGATTGCATGTGAACCTCGCCATGTAGTGCCGTATGGAACGCAACAATCACCTAAAAGGGT
>JANMSL010000608.1:0-4579 GCA_031389245.1 Lysobacterales bacterium
CAGGCGCCGTTCGCGCTCGCGCCAAAGCATCCCGCGTTCGGTCGCCAATTGACGATTCGCTTGTCGCAGCAGGCGCCCAAGGTGCGTGTTTACTACCATACTTCGCCGCGCGCCTCGGGCCTGCAATGGCTTGAGCCGGTGCAGACATTGGGCAAGAAATTGCCATTCATGTTTTCCCAGGCGCAGGCAATCCATGCGCGTAGTTTCGTTCCACTGCAGGATACGCCCGCCGTACGATTTACCTACGATGCACGCGTCACCGCGCCCGCCGGTATTCGTGTGGTGATGAGCGCCAACAACGACCCAGCCGCAACCGGGCACGGCGGCTTTCGATTCAATATGCCGCAGGCGATTCCGTCAAACCTGCTCGCCCTTGCCGCGGGCGACCTGGCCTACCAGTCGATGGGTCCGCGCAGCGGTGTCTACACCGAGCCCGGTCGGCTTGATGCTGCCGCGAAGGAATTTGAAGACACCGAGACAATGATCGATGCCACGGAAAAACTCTATGGCCCGTATCGTTGGGGTCGTTACGATCTGTTGATTCTGCCGCCTTCATTTCCGTTTGGCGGCATGGAGAATCCGCGCCTGTCGTTCATCACGCCGACGGTCATTGCCGGTGACAAATCCTTGACCAGTTTGATCGCGCACGAGCTCGCTCACTCCTGGTCGGGCAATCTGGTCACCAACGCCAGTTGGCGCGACCTTTGGCTGAATGAGAGCTTCACCAGCTATGTCGAGAACCGAATCGTTGAAGCGGTGTATGGCGTAGAGCAGGCGCGCGCGCAGCAGGTTGTTGGTCAGCACGAGCTGCTGGAAGAAATGAAAACACTGCCTGAGATTGACCAGCATCTGGTACTGACGCTGGCGGGCCGCGACCCGGATGATGCTTTCTCGGGCGTGCCCTATGCCAAGGGCGAATGGATGCTGCGCATGCTGGAGCAACGCTTTGGTCGCGAGAAATTTGACGCAGTGATTCGCGAGTGGTTTGACCGGCATGCATTCCAGAGCGTCGGCACGGACGAGTTCCTCGCGTTCTTCGGCAAGCGTCTGCTCGATCAGGCCGGTGCCGCGATGACCCGTGCCGAAGTCGACGAGTGGCTGTACCAGCCGGGCATCCCGACCCATGCGCAGCCATCACAGTCGCCGCTCTTGGAACGTATCGATTTGGCGCTCAAGGCGTTTATTGCCGGCGGCGACGCGGCGACGCTCAATGCCAAGATTTGGACGACGGGCGAATGGTTGCATTTCCTCAATGGCCTGCCGGATGATCTCAAGGCGGAAAAACTCGCGGATCTTGACGCGCAATACAAACTCACTGGCACCGGCAACGGCGAAGTCGCGTTCCGCTTCTATCTGGCCGGCATCCGCGCCGACTATGCGCCCATGCGCGCTGCGCTCAAGGCACACCTGATCGGCATCGGTCGACGCAAACTGATGGTGCCACTATGGACCGAACTGGCCAAGACCGTCGGAAACAAGTCGTGGGCGCTCGAGGTCTATGCGCTGGCACGACCGGGTTACCACCCGATCGCACAGGGCACAGTTGACGCAATTCTCGGCTACCGGCCGCGTTGACTGCGCACTGCGCGCGGCGCACGCCCACTCGCCCACGGCGGTGGGTTGTGCCTGGCGGCGATGCCAGGAAGCCGCGTTCCTCCACTGTTGCTTAGCGGTTGCAGCAACGGAAGCAGACGTGAAACACTGCCCGCATGAATGCCCCCAGCAAGCGTCGCCGTGCCCTGCGCTGGTTCCTCAGCGTGGTGTGTGCGGCGATGGTCGGTGTCGTCGCGGTTTACTGGCTACGTCCGGGCTGGATGCTTGACGGCTACTTCGCCGCACAGCGCGTCTACGCCGGCATGCACGTCGCCAGCGTTCCTGTGCAAGGTGTGGCGTGGCGTTATGCCGAGGGCGGTACGGGTGAGCCGGTCGTACTGTTGCATGGCATGGCCGGCAGCAAGGAAAACTGGTTGTTGTTGGCGCCGCATCTGACTGACGACTACCGACTGATCGCCCCGGATCAAGCAGGATTCGGCGAAAGCCCCGAAGCGTTGGACAACGACTACCGCATCAGCGCGCAGGTCGAGCGTTTGCGCGAGTTCGCCGATGCAATGAAGTTGAGCCGGTTTCACCTCGTCGGCCATTCCATGGGCGGGCATGCGGCGGGTGTATTTGCAGCGCGCTATCCAGAACGCGTGCAAACGCTGACGCTGATGAATGCGGCAGGCGTTCCGTTCAAGCCAAATGCATTTCAGGCACTCTTGGAGCGCGGCGAGAATCCTTTCGCCACCGAGTCAGTGGAGAAGTTTGACGCGTTCATGCGGATGACATTCGAGCACCCGCCATTCGCGCCGCGTCGTCTGCGTTTGGCCTATGCCGAGCGTAACGCTGCGCGCGCCTGGCTGTGGAACGGGATCGTCCGCCGAGTCACCAGTATCAAGTCACGTTACTTCCTGCAGTCCAAGCTTTCGCAGATTTCCGCACCAACGCTGGTGCTCTGGTGTGATCTCGACCAGTTACTGGATGTCAGTTCGGTAGAGGCGTTTCGCGTCGGGTTGCCACTGGCACGTATTGAGATTTTGCAAGGGTGCGGGCACATGCCGATGATGGAACAGCCGCGCCAGACCGCAGAACTGTTGCGCCAGCACTGGAAGTCGCAGCGGCCCTGATAACGACGCGCGGCAAAGTCGCGGTGCCTGATTCAGATCGACTTCAACGCGGCGCGCGCCTGGTCGAGCCATTCGCGTTCCTTCTTTCGATAGTATGAGGGCGCTATCTTTTCGCGATCCAGCATCGCCTGAAACACGCGTCGCGCGTCGCTGGCCTGACCATCGCGCATCAACAGTAGACCGTAACGGCAGCGCGCCTCCTCGCCAGGAAAGGCAGTCTCGAGCACGGCATATTCTTCGAGCGCTTTGGCGGTCTCGCCCAGCTGCTCCAGAGAGCGGGCGTAGAGCAAATGTCCATCCGCCGATCGGTAACTGGGATTGGCGGCGATGAGTTTTTCCAGCGTTTGTCGGCACTCGGCGAATTGCCCGAGCTCCGCTTGAGCACTGGCCAGGCCAAGCATGAAGTTGGCCTCGTTGGCGTAGACGCCGGTCAGGCAGCGTTGATACAGAAACGCTGCGCTGTCGAAATCGCCGAGCTTCATGCATTCCTCGGCCAGGCGCTTGCGGTTCTCCATGGTGTCCGCGACCAGCAGCTCCGCTTCGATGCGGCGCCGGTTCTTTTCCGGGTTGAGTTTTTCACCGATTGTGCGCAACGCACGCCGGGCGGTCGGGTCGTTGCGCAGCCCAGGCAGTACTTCGGCTACAAGGTAGGCCACACCGCCGATCCAGGGCAGCATCACGATGATCATGATCCAGTACAACTGCCGCCCGGTTTTGGCGACATGTATGGCGAGGGCGAGCTGAAATAACACTGTGGCGATGAACAGGATCGGCATATCGCTTCCATGGGTGGTGGTGCAGGGTCGCCGCGCATTCGGTGCGGGCGAGCCCGTACAACTTTCTATTTTCGGTCCGACTTGCTGGCATCACGAGTTGCCTTGAACTCGCTGCCCTCTTTCCATTCTGGCCAACTCGATCCGCTGGCAAGTTTGCGGCCAATCTCGAAGTAGACATGCACGTCTTCCACCAGCCCGGCGTAGTCCCAATCCGGATTGAACTCATCGCCGGGCTTGTGATAACGCAGGTTGGTGTAGTCCTCGACTTGTGCGTGACCAAAAGCTACGCCCTTGGTGACATGATCCAGACCTGAGCGTGCGTGCAACGCAGGTACGCCCTTGCGCGCGAAATTGAAATGATCCGAGCGGAAGTAGAAGCCACGTTCCGGTGTGGGTTCGTCCTTGGCCACGCGGCTCTGGGTCGCCAATACCTCGGAAAGAATGTCCTGCAAGTCGTTCTGCCCGAATCCGGCGACGGCAAAGTCTTTGGTGCGCCCGATGATCGGCGGCGCGTCCATATTGATCACGCCAACGATTTTCGCTAGCGGCACGACGGGGTGCTCAACAAAATAACGCGAGCCGAGCAGGCCGGATTCTTCCAGCGTGGGCAGCATCACCACGATCGAGCGTTCGGGTTTGGGGCTCAGGGAAGAGAAGGCCTCGGCGATCTCCAGTGCCGCCGCCAACCCGCCGCCATTGTCGATGGCACCGTTGAATATGTGGTCCTTGCCGTCATCAAGATCGGTGTCGTTGCCCAGATGATCCCAGTGGCCCGTGTAAAAAACGCTCTCGTCCGGCCGGGTGCTGCCTGGCAAGATCGCGACGATGTTATTGGAATAGGACGAAGTGATTTCGGTGGCAAGCGTGACACTCATGCTGGCATTGAGCGGCACCGGTTTGAAGCCGCGCGCATCGGCGGCCATGCGCAATGATTCGAAGTCCTTGCCGGCGGCGGCGAACAGCGCTTTGGCAGCGTCCATCGAGATCCAGCCTTGAACCTTGAGCTTTGGACTCGCATCTTCGGATGTGGGCAAATCATGTTGCACGCCGCCCCAGGAATGGGCCACAACGTCCCAGCCGTAGCCGGCAGGCTCTTTGTCGTGCACGATCAGTACCGCGGCTGCGCCCTGACGCACG
>JANMSL010000320.1:0-2412 GCA_031389245.1 Lysobacterales bacterium
CTCAAGCGGTGCAGCCACGCTACTCCTGCAGGTTGGGTTGCGGCGTCATGGGTGCAGTGCTACACACCACCACATTCTCTGCCGGTGACGACTGTCAAGTCTGAATCCTGGGGCACGCACTGCTGCAATTCGCTCACGGCCGGTCGCGAAGCAACTCGTCCGATTCCTGCATCACCGATGATCGTCGCAACTTACCGCAGCACCGCAGCGGAGTTCGCAGAACATGACGCCGCCTGGATGATCCGAATTGCTTCCTGGCGTTTTTCGTTGATCTCGGATGCGTTTTCACTGGCAGAAACCATGTAGGTGCTCTGCACCAGCATGAGTCGACCGCAGGCGGCCTTGGCCACACTCACTGCGTGCATGGGTTTACCGATGGAGACTGCGTAGAAAACGTCGCCGACGCAGAGATCCCCGCAAGAAACACTATCGATCGGCTGGCCAAAAGCCGGAGCCATGTGCTCTCGCAGTGTTTGGCCCACGGCGTCGATTTCCGTTTGCAGGTCGATGCCACCAAATTCCTGACCGAGGGTGATCGCCACTGAACGCGTACCCGCCCAGTCGACAACAAACAGATCCGAGGCCGGCGACAGCTCGTCGTTTCGTGCCCAATTCGAGGGCACCTGCACATGCACTTCACCGGCCTTGCTGGACACCCAGTGCGATGGGCCGTTGAACTTTGAGTACCAAGGCGCGCATTGCCCCAGACAAGCCATTGCAGCCAGGATCACGAACGCCTTCAGGTAAGACGTGAAATTGCGATTGGCCTTGGCCAGCAAGAACAGAGCCGCGATCGCTCCAATCGAAATTGCAGCGAAAGCGATGTGCTGGCCGATCAGCACGATGCGATTGCCGTCCGGCAAATGATCAAAGCGCGAGAGCAGCTGAAACCCGAACACACTGGTCAAGATCAGCGCGACGACAAGCAGAAAAAATATCTTCACATTTCTCTCTTCGTTAGCTCAGCAAATAGACTTTTTCATCGTGAACGGGGCCGACCCGCATCTGTCACGCCGTCACAACCGATCACCAGCCCGCTGCGGTCGGCAGCCCTGGGCGTGTGATCGGTTGCACAATCATGGTCACGCCGCGACAGTTCGAAATACTATCCCGACCACCGCGCTGCGTCTGCCAAGCACCCTGCCCCGTACAATGGTGGTCATTCTCAACGACGGCAGGAGACGGGCATGACGGTTGCAACGGCCGGTCCAACGGCGACGGTATTCAATCAGTCGTACTCGCGTCAGCGGTCGCCGCGGGATACCAAGGTGCCGCCCGGCATCAAGAAGATCGCGATCATCGGCGGCGGAACCGCAGGTTGGATGACGGCGATGATGCTGTCCAACGCGCTCGGCTCGATCGGTGTGGAGATTGTGGTTCTTGAGTCGCCCAACGTCGATACCATTGGTGTCGGCGAAGGTTCGACGCCTTGGTTGCGTGGCTTTTTCGATGCACTTGGCATCGAGGAATCCGAGTGGATGCCGGCCTGCACAGCGACCTACAAGTGCGGGATCAGTTTTGAAAAGTGGTCGACCAAGCCGGGCTTCGAGCGCTATTTCCATCCGTTCGCTTCGATGCTCGACAACCTGACGCTGACCCAGTTCGTGCATAACGCCAACGCCCGCCTGCGTGGCGCAGACGTGCACGCACACCCCGATCGATTCTTCATCGCCGCGTATCTGGCACAGCGCGCAATGGCGCCCAAGGCCGAGCGCAGCTTTCCGTTCGACATCTGGTACGGCTATCACTTCGACGCCGGATTGCTGGGCAAGTTTCTGCACACAAAGGCGCTGAAACGGGGCGTGCACTACACCAGCTGCCATGTCACCGACGTGCAGTTGGACGAGCGCGGTCAGATCGCCAGCGTTCGCACCCGCGAAGGTGAAACCATCGCCGCAGATTTTTTTGTCGATTGCACCGGCTTCGCCGGCATCCTGATCCAGAAAGCGCTGGGCACGCCGTTCGTCAGTTTTGCCGAAAATCTTTTCAATGATGCAGCGGTCGCGATCCCGTCGCCAATCAGCGTGGACATTCCCTCGCAAACCGTGGCGGTGGCAATGAAACATGGCTGGCGCTGGGAAATTCCGCTGACCAGCCGATTTGGCAATGGCTACGTCTACAGTACGGCTTTCTGCTCGGCCGATGCGGCGGAACACGAACTGCGCGCGAGCCTGGGCATGCTCGATGACCCAACCCCGGCACGGCATCTGAAGATGCGCATCGGGCGTGTGACCAAGCACTGGAATCAAAACTGCCTCGCCGTGGGTTTGTCGCAGGGTTTCATCGAACCGCTCGAAGCGACAGCGCTGTTGTTCATTCAGCGCACTGTCCAGCATTTCGTCGAGTTTCTGGAGGCTGGGGAAGTCAGCGAACAGGCGCAAGCCAAGTTCAATCAGCTGACCAACCACCACT
>JANMSL010000337.1:0-2774 GCA_031389245.1 Lysobacterales bacterium
GATGCGTTCCGCATCCTCAGCCGCAGCCGCAGCACTGTGCACAAGCACCAGCAGCAGGCCTGCAGTGAGCATCTGCGACTTCTGTATGCATCGCCTCGGCACTCCCAATTCCCCTTTTATCCCTGGTTGCTCGGACGACCGGATGCGAACGCGTCGCCGCGACCCAACTCAGGTCAATCGTTGCAGGCGTCGCAGATACGACCCGGGCACGCCCACGTTCAGATAATTGTCTCCGTCAAACAGAAATGGTCGCGCTTGCACGGTGCCGGTGTAGGCGCGCATCACATCGGAGTACACGGTGTGCATGATGGTGCCGCCCTTGGCCGGATGATCGCGATCGGGTTGCACGGTGTAGGTGCCGAAATAGGCATAGGGTTGTGCGGTGGCGAAGCTTGCGATCAACAAGTCGTTCGGCACGCTCCACGGTGCGTTGGGATTCAACCAACCGGGCTGCGGTTGCCCACTGAACGGATCGGCGGGGATCGCCAGTGGTGGGTTCTGCGAAATCATCAGACTGAAGTGGCCGCTGCAGTCGTAGACCCAGTAGCCCGCGGGCGGATCGCCCCAGGGATAGGTTTTCTGTTTGGGATCGGCGGGGTTGTCACCAATGTCCCAAGCCTCGACCAGTGCCCAGGTGCCGACAATGGAGGGTGCGGTTTTGGCAACGGATGCGCTCATATTCTCTCCTAGGGAAACTCTGAACAAGTTCGGGACTGCGATATCCCCCAGAGTCAGGGGGCTAAAAACTGCAGGTTTTTGCGGTGTGGCGAAACACAAGTTGTGAATGAAGACGATGCGGCGAGGTGTTCGCGGTGTTCTGAGATTCGCTAATGCGGATAGCCCAGATCCATCCAGTCTTTGAAGGTCTGGATCTGCGCCGACGTCAGCGGCGGGTAGGGCGGCGGCGGCATGCCCTGGCCATCGATCTGGCTGTAGACCATGGCCGCGTTGCGCTTCACGTCTTCGTACTTGGTCAGGTCCAGCCGCCACATCATCGATGCGCGAAACTGACTGAATAGCGGCGCGATGTCTTTTTCGAACGACACGTTAGTCGTCATGGTGCTGTGCTCCAGTTGAGCAGCGGGAATCCGCCAGACGCAGCCACTTTGGGCGCGGGCTTCGATGCGCTTGCTTGCAGTGAACTCGAATGCGCCGAAATCGACGACGTACACCCACTGGCCATCCGGCGAGATGGCAACATCGAGCGGCCGCAGCGGCCCGCTGACGGACACCGGGTGAATGGTCCAGTGCGTGGTACACACACGCACCAGATTGCGTGCCACACGCGGGCCGGCGGGACCCGTCATCGGACGCTCGTCCCCAAACTGCGCCACCAGTAGATCGCCAGCATGCGGCAGTGGTGGTGGGATCACAGCAAACTTCACTGCGCAGGCGTTGAGCGCAAATTCGGCCAGCGCTGTTTCCGGCATAGGCAGTTGGTGATGATTGCGCAGCACGAAGGGTTGGGCAGTGCCATCCGGCGCACAGTGACGTGCGTGATCGATGGGCCTTCCGCCAAAAAAATCCGGCCAGCCATACCAGGCGCCTTGCTTCACTTCATACAAAAAGTCGGGGCAATTCCAAACCGGACGCACACCGCGCACATCCGCGCCCTGATCGGTAGCAAGCAGTCGACCATCGGCGAGAAACCCCAGTCCAAAGGCGTTGCGCAGGCCCCAGGCCACCAGCTCCAAACCACTGCCATCAGGATTGCAGCGCATGATCGACGCAGTGCAGGGCGTGCGCCCGGCGATGCGTGTGCCTGCCGCATGCGCGCTCCCAAACGGCGCGAACGCGCCGGTGCGTGTCGTCTGGCCGCCGCTGTCGGTCACCTCCGCCACCACGTCGGCAAGCTCGATGTCATATCCGGGTAGGTCGGCGTTGTGTTGCAGCTCTTGCAGCCAGGCTAAATCGACGGAATCGTTGCCCATGATGGCGCTGTTGGTCATCGCGCCCTGGCTGAAGTACAGCTTGCCGTCGGGGCCGAGCACGGCCATGTTCGTGTGATAGTTGCCGAAACCGGGAAGACCATCGACCAAGGTCTGGCACTCGCCACTGTCCAGAGCAAAGCGCACGATGCGCCCTGGGTGGCCGCCTTCGGAAATGATCAGGCTGTTGTCGTGCCACAGCAGCCCGTTGACCGGTGCACGCAGGCCGCCCAGCAGTTGCTGCTTGCTGCCATCGCCGCCCAGTTTGTAGATGATGCCGCCGGGCGGGGCGCCGCCAAAGGGTAGGCCGGATTCCGCCACATACATGCTGCCATCTGCGCCAAATGTCAGACTGGTGGGAAAGTTCAGCCCAGCGGCGAAGACCTGCATGCGCGGCGGTGCTTTGCTCATCTCGTCCCGATCCCGAAACTGCGCACGGCCAGAAAGCAAAGATAGGCACCCACGGCGAGTTCGATGCGCTCAGGCAGAATGCGCCGTAGCCATCGCCCCATGTACAGGCCGATACAGGACATGGCAGCACTGATGATGCCGATCACCAGGGCCGCTTGCACAATCGAGTGACTGGAAAAGCTGATCGCGGCGCCAGCGATGACGTTATCGAAACTCAGCGAGATTGGCACACCGAGCAGCAGTGCCCGATGATTGGCGAGCGCTGCAAGGTCGGGCTGGTCGCGACGCAGTGCCAGATACAGCACGGCAGCGCCGCAGATCAGCATCACGATTGGGGCGAGGCTCTCGGCCACCGGATCGAGCACGGTCAGCAGACCTCGGCCCAAAAGCAGACCCAGCACCGCGCCACCGATTTCGCTGGCGCAGAACGCTGCC
>JANMSL010000420.1:0-7625 GCA_031389245.1 Lysobacterales bacterium
CGAACGCGACTTCGAGATGCGTTTTCGCCCCAGCTATTTCCCGTTCACCGAGCCATCGGCCGAGGTCGACATCCGTTGGGATCGCGGCGACGGCGCAGAGCCTGGTTGGCTTGAAGTATTGGGCTGCGGCATGGTGCACCCCAACGTGCTGAAGGCGTGCAACATCGATCCGGAACGCTACACGGGCTTCGCCTTTGGACTGGGCGTGGAGCGCTTCGCGATGCTGCGCTACGGCGTCAACGATCTGCGCAGTTTCTTCGACAACGACTTGCGCTTTCTGCGGCAGTTTGCTTGAGGTTGGCGCAGCGGGCACAGCACCCGCTGCGCTAAGGTCGAGGTTGAATGCCTGGCCCCTTCCCAACCCTTCCCGGAAATCGGGGGAGGGAGTAAAGCTTGCGTGCGTAGCGAGTCTTGCGTTTATGTTAAAGAGAATTCCGATATGAAGTTTTCCGAAAACTGGTTGCGTGCGATCGCCGACCCCGGTTGCGATCGCGCCACATTGATGCACCGCCTGACCATGGCTGGCCTGGAAGTTGAGGGCGTTGAAGTGCTGGGTGCGGCTCTGCACGGTGTCGTCATTGGCGAGATCATGGCGGCCGAACGCCACCCCAATGCCGACAAGCTGCAGGTCTGCAAGGTATCGATCGGCAGCGGTGACTTGCTGCAGATTGTCTGCGGTGCACCCAATGCACGTGTTGGACTGAAAGCACCGGTGGCAACCGTGGGTGCCAAGCTTCCGAACGGCATGGAAATCAAACGCGCCAAGCTGCGCGAGGTTGAGAGCTTTGGCATGCTGTGCTCGGCCAAAGAGCTTGCGCTCTCCGATGATTCCAGCGGGCTGTGGGAGCTGCCGAGCGAAGCGCGAACGGGTGCAGCGTTGATCGAATATCTCGGCCTGCCCGACGCATCGATCGAGATCAAGCTGACGCCCAATCGCCCCGACTGTCTTGGCCTGGAAGGTCTGGCTGCGGAAGTGCGAGCGCTTTTTGATATGCCCGCGGACGTCGCACCGCCGGTGTCGATCGCCAGTCGATCATTGCTGACCCGCGAGATAAAGCTGCAGGACCCAGTCGACTGTCCGCGCTATCTTGGTCGTGTCGTTGAAGCTATCGATCCCGACGCACAGACGCCGCTGTGGATGAAGGAACGCCTGCGTCGCAGCGGTCTGCGTTCGATCTCCGTGGCGGTGGATTGCAGCAACTATGTGCTGATCGAACTGGGGCAACCCACGCATGCCTTCGATCACCAGCAGCTGCAGGGCGCGATCGAAGTGCGCCGCGCGCGCAAGGGCGAGACGCTCAAATTGCTCGACGAGCGTGAAGTGGCATTGGACGAAGGCTTTTTGGTGATCGCCGATGCTGCGCGTGCAGTCGCCGTCGCCGGCGTGATGGGTGGCTGGGAGACGCGTGTCACCGATCAAACCCGCACGCTGTTTCTCGAAGCTGCATTTTTTGCGCCCAATGCGGTCCAGGGGCGCGCGCGCAAGCTGGGGTTGCACACCGATGCCTCGCACCGTTTCGAGCGTGGCGTGGATCCAGAATTGCCGCGCCGTGCCATCGAGCGACTGACGCAGCTGATCACCGATATCGCCGGTGGTCAGCCCGGGCCGATTACCGAAGCGGTCAGCACCGTGCATCTGCCGGTGCGCCCACTCGTGCGCCTGCGTCGGGAGCGTCTGCAGCGTGTGCTGGGCCTGAAACTTGACGACCTGGCTGTGGGCAGGATGCTGCGTGCCCTGGGTATGCAGGTCGAGGTCACCGCGGAAGGCTGGCAGGTGCAGGCGCCATCCAAGCGCTTTGACATTGAGATCGAAGAGGATCTGATCGAAGAAGTGGCGCGCATCTATGGTTACGACAACGTGCCGGTCAACATCCCGCGTGGCGAAATTGCCTTGCGTATCGAGCCAGAGGCGCAGTTGCGACTCGGTGAGATACGCCAGGCCATGTTGGCCCGGGGCTATGCCGAAGCCCTGCATTTCAGTTTCATTGCTGCCGACACGCTGGCGACCTGGAACCTGGGCGCGGGCGCAGTGGCATTGAGCAATCCGCTCAGCGTCGAGCTGGCGGTGATGCGCACCAGTCTGTTGCCCGGTCTGGTCGAGGCGTTGAAACGAAACCAGGCACGACAACAATCGCGCGTGCGCCTTTTTGAGATCGGAAAAGCCTTCCATGCGGGCGATCCGCCGCTGGAAACGCCGCGGCTCGCAGCCCTGATCAGCGGTTCGGCACACGCCGAGCAATGGGGCGAAAATAAGCGAGCCAGCGATTTTTACGACATCAAGGGTGACCTGGAACAGGTTCTGGGCTTGGCCGGACCTGAGGCCCCATTCGAGTTTCAACCCATCGCGGACCGCGGTTTTCTGCACGGCGGCCGCAGTGCAGCAGTAATGCGTGCGGGCCAGTGCATCGGTCTGGTGGGGTGCCTGGACCCGCGACTGAGCAAGGCGCTGGACGTCGATGGTGACGTTTACGTGTTCGAACTCGACCTCGCCGGATTGCTGCAGCGCAGCGTACCGATGGCGGGTGAAATCTCGCGTTTCCCGTCGGTGCGCCGCGACCTGGCCCTGGTGCTGGACAAATCCGTACCTGCAGCACGCCTGAGGGCCTGTGCGCAAGAGATTCTGGGCGATTTACTGAAAGAATGCGTCCTGTTTGATGAGTTTATCGGCGTAAGTTTGCCCTCCGGCACAAGAAGCCTCGCTATGGGCTTGATTTTACAGGACAGTTCGCGCACCCTTACGGACAGTGACGTGGATTCGGCCATTCAGGCAGTCGTCGCCGCTTTGGGTGCAAGCACAGGGGCTAGGTTGCGAGGATGAAATGGCGTTGACCAAGTCTGAACTTGCCGAGCGACTCTTCGAGAACGTCGGCCTAAACAAACGTGAAGCGAAGGAATTCGTCGATGCGTTTTTTGAAGTCATGCGTGAGGCGCTGCAGCGAGGCGAACAAATAAAGTTATCGGGCTTTGGTAACTTCGACCTGCGCAGCAAAAATCGCCGCCCAGGTCGCAACCCGAAGACCGGCGAAGAAATTCCGATTTCAGCTCGACGCGTAGTGACATTCCGTCCAGGTCAGAAACTCAAGGTGCGGGTGGAGGCGTATGCTGGATCAGGGCAGCAATAACGAACTCCCAACTATTCCGGCCAAGCGCTACTTCACCATCGGTGAAGTCAGCGAGCTGTGCGCGGTCAAACCGCATGTATTGCGCTACTGGGAACAGGAATTCACCAACCTCAACCCGGTCAAGCGCCGCGGCAACCGCCGCTATTACCAGCGCCACGACGTGTTGATGATCCGCCAGATCCGCAGCCTGCTCTACGATCAGGGCTTCACCATCGGCGGCGCGCGTCAACGCCTCGAAGGCGAACTCGGCAAAGCCGAAGCCAGCATCACCAGCCAGGTCGTACGCCAAGTGCGCCAGGAACTCGAAGAAGTGCTGATGATTTTGAAGCGCTGAGAATACCGGTCACCAAGGGCCGCTCATCGCACACGTAGCGGGGCTAGGTCGCACATTGCTTCCTGGCATTCGACTCCGTAGCAAATCCATCATGCGGCGCCACCGCCCCGAGCGATACGACCGGTTGCGTCGAGAACCGATGCGGATCATGTAAGCATGCCGCTTTTAAATTCTGGTGCTCCCCAAGAGACGGGGTGACGAAGCGTTTGTCCGACGCAGTCGCTCGATGACCAGCAAACGATGCCGAGAATTCACGCGTCGCTGACGCGAGAAAAAACGGCCCGCAAGGCGGGCCGCGTGCGCAGAGTCGATGGGTAAAAATCAGTTCTCGAAGCCGTTGCCGAACAGTGCGTCAGCGAGCGTGTTGATGAACAAAACGAATCCGTCATGGTCGCTGCTGACCAACGGAGTCTCCGTGCCGAGGGTGTTGCTGAAGTTGATCATGAAGCGCGCCTGCTGGTCGACATTGTTACGCGAGAACTGAATGTCCTCGAAGCGCGCGAGACCAGGCGCGCTCATCATTGCGTGGTCGATCTGCTGTGGCATGCTCTGGAACTGATACGAATAGCGCTCGCTCGCGGACGCCAGTGCGCTGGCGGCGGTGAGTGCCGGAGTCACAATGTTGCCGTTTGGCCCGCTGCCTTCCAAGCCAAAATACGACAAGTCGTATTCCGACAATGCCGGGTCGGTCGTGCCTTGGATGATGCCGGTCACGTCGGTATATCCGTCGCTCTGGGGGAATGCATTGAAGTCTCCGATCAAATAGAACGGCAGGCCCGGATTGGATGCGCGGAATTGCTGAACGGCTTGAGCGGTCAACGCTGCCTGATAAAGGCGCTTCTGACGAACACGATGCGCATCGATCTGGTCGGCGAGCGGTGTCAGATCGTCGATACCAGTGAGTGAGCGCTGATGCACGACCATCACCGCGAACTCGAACGGAGCGCCCCCGGCAATGTTGACGGTCGCGCGCAGCAAGAACGGCGGACGATCCATGATCTCGCCCTGGGGTGTGCCATTGAACGTCCATTGCTGAGTGGTGTTGAACTGCTGCAACGAAACGACCGTGACGTTGCTGCGAATCAGAAAGCCGACATTCTGATGGCCGCCGTCCAGGTCATCGATTGCACCCACATGCGCCGTGTACGTGAAAGGCGATCCAACGCCCAGATCGGTATTGATCTTGGTTGCGAGTGCCTGCAGTGCACCAAGTTTCTCGATTTCCTGCACGCCAACCACCATCGGCGATTTCAGCTGCTCTCGAATCTGCCGCGAGAGTAGATTCAACTTCGCATTCCAGCGCACCGTGGTTGGACAGAAATCGACATTACCCGCAGTGCAATCATCGGTATTCCATGGGTCGTTCACATCGTCGAACAGCAAGTGAAGATTTTGCGATCCGATCGTCAGCTGTGTTGCGCCTGCGGTGGACACTGGCGTTGGTAGCGCAGCCGCGGCCGCGTTCACCGTTAATTGCGTCGGGAACAGATCGAATCCGCCGAATTCCTGACTGAGCACGCCAGTCGCGGAGAACGTCGTGCCAGGCACCAGAACAGTATTGGCCAGGCCAGCACGATCCATGTCGAGCTCGAACACCTCAGGATTCAGGTCATAGACGTAAGTAGTGGGCAGCGGCGGCGCAGCGGGTGTCAGCGTAGGAACCACTTCGGTCTCACGTCCTGGCAGCAATCCGCCTTCACGGAATACGCGCTGCGCGGACGTCGTGACCCACATTTCCGCAATTGGATCGGTTCCAAATGTCTGGTTACCGAGATTGACCATGCCGGTCGCGGTGGTTACACGCATCGATTCGATGCATTCGAAATTTCCAAGCGCGGCGCCGCAGTGGGGCGAGGCCGGATTGGGCGAAGGCACCATTGCATCCAGACCCACAGGAACCGGAAGCGTGTTGCCGCTGCTGATCACATTGACGACCAGGCCGGTATTGGTGAACTCGGTGGTGCGCTGAGCTGCGGGTGCAGTCATTGACGTACTGAACTCGACGACAGTACCGCGTACATCGACCTCATCACCCACAGCCAGGGTTGGCGTGCCACCCGTGAACACGAGGACGCCGTTGGAGGTTGCCATGTCGCCGCTCGCCTGCGCGTCTTTCATCTGAATGGTAAAGCCGCCGTTGGGCGCCGGCAGGACGGCCGTCACGATGTTGCCCAGTGTCGTTACCGTCTGGGTAGCCACCGGAGACGCGTGACCGTTGCCTTGGATTGCTTCGATCGTAAGCGGGGCGGTGTCGTCGTTGACGATAGTCGCGACGGCGACTCCGTCGCCTGGGCCGCCAATAATCGAGCCAGACATGGCTGTGAGTGTGACGTTAAACATTTCATCAGCTTCTGAAACCAAATCACCGCGGATCGCTACGCTGTACGGCGGAGTGAGCGCAGACTCGCCTTCGGGAATGGTGTAGAGGATGCTGGGCAATGGCGCAATGAAGTCGACACCATTCGTCGCAGAGCCACTCGTTGCCGTTGCAAAAAAACTGGCGCCGCCTGGCGGTGCCGGGGTGGCCAAAGTGATCGAGAAGCTCAATGTGACGTTGGAAGTATTGCTGTTGCCTTCTGCCAACGGAGACGGATCGGCAATGTCTATGGAAGAAGCTGGCTGAAGGTCGTCGTTAGAGATGGTTCCGACCGCGGAGAGGTCGTTTCCGTTGGCGGCAATACCCGCGACTGGCGTGATCGTGACATTGAAAGTCTGGCTCGCCTCGAACATAGCGTCGCCATTAATCGTGACATCGAAGTTGTAGCTGCTGTTGCCAGCAGCGATGGTCTGGCCGATGACTGTGCGCGGCTCGTAGTCGTTGTCTGCGTCGGTGGCGGTGCCATCGCTGGTGGCGATGTCGAAGCTTACGCCGCCGGCGGGTGCTGGGGCGCTGAGGGTGACGGCGAAGGTCAGCAGGCTGGTGCCGCTATTGCCTTCGGCGATGCTCACGTCGTTGATGCTGATGGTGGGCAGGGTGCTGATGTCGTCGTCGACAATCGTTGCGGTGCCGGTGTTGGCACCGGGCAAGACGAAGTATCCGCTGCCTGCGGCGGTAGCGATGGCGATGGTGAAGGTCTCATCGGTTTCGTCGCTGTCGTCGCAGAGGATGGGCACGTCGATGTTCGATATGGTGCCACCGAAATTCAGCGTCTGTGCCTGGTTGGTGAAGCCGGTGTAGTCGACGCCTTGCGAGGCGCTGACTGCGCTGGTGGTGAAGGTGTACGGAATACCAGTGCTGGGTACACCGCTGGTGCGGGATACGGTGAAGCGCAGGTTGTTTGGCACCGGGCAGCCGACGACGTTGCCTTCGGTCAGCGCATCTGCTGCTTCGATTGAAATCGACGGAACAGCGAACGCGACATCGTCGATGGCGAGCCCGTCGTCGTTTCCGGCCGCATCGGCATCAAGCCAGCGCACCCACATCGTGGCGCCGTTGGCCAGGTTGAGGCCTTCGACGTGACCCAACACAGTGATTCGATTCGCGACCGCGTTTCCATCCAACGCAGTTGTTGTCGCGGTGGCGATCGGAGAGATGAAATCGAGCGCGTCGGTGTCGACCCAGGTGCCGGTGGTCAGGCTGGTCGCGTCGAGACTGTATTGAAAGTCCAGGCGATCGGCGATCGTACCCAGACTGTCGCGGCGCCATTGTTCCCCTGCAAATTGAACGTACAGAAACTTGATGATGTCGCCGGTGCCGTTTTGCAGTCGCGTGCCGATCACTGGCGCAACCGTGCCGTCGCGCAGCGTGCCCAGCGCGCGTTCGCTGCTGGCGCCGGTGCCGTAGCTGTAGACGCCGCCGGCCGCGGATGCACCATCATCAGCGCTGTAAGACGTGTCGCCACCGGTTTCCGCAAATGCGAAACCGGTCGGCAGTGTGGTGCCGGTGCCGGTGTTTGCCAGCGTGTTGAGTGCCTGCACTGCGAAGGCTGAATTAGTTACCGTGAACGGCGATACCGATACGACCACGCCGGGCACGAACGCGACGCCGCGAAACACGGTAAGTGCAGTGGGCGTTGCGATTGACGTCACCGACAAGTTACTCGGCGTGGCGTTGTAGCCCGCAGTATCAGTGACAGTGGCAAGCGAGGTCCCGCTGCGCGAAGAAAACAGAGTGACGACGCCGGCGCTGACCGATCCGGTGAGTCCGCGGTTATTGGCGGCGACACCGG
>JANMSL010000448.1:0-4456 GCA_031389245.1 Lysobacterales bacterium
AAAACTATCGATGGTGATGTCTTCATCGAAATAGTACAGACCCGCCTGCCATTGCAGCGCCGATTCCGTGGTCGACTCGAGGCGGAATTCCTGGGTGAACTGGCCATGGTCAGGCAGACCATCAGCCGATTCGGCGGTGAATGGTATGAAGCCAGGTCCAAACGGCGGCGCGAACACGGCGCCGAAGCCGCCGTCGATATCGCCGCGAGACAGCGTGTCCACGGTTTCGTAACCGGTAATGGAGAACAGGCTCAGGCCGTCGAAAACCCAACTCAGCTGCGCGTTGGCACCCCAGGCATCGAGCTCCTGGGAATTGTCGCCATCGATGCTGATTTTTTCCGGATCGAAGCCGGCAACGATGTTGCGTGTACCCGGTTGGATGAGGTTCGCCCGGAACAGGCGCGCAGTGCCATCCAGCGAACGTACATGAACATTGAACAGGCCCTCGAAGTTCTCATTCGGCGCGTACAACAGCTGGCCACGGGCCGCGAACTCGTCGTAGCCCTCAAGGTCATCACCGGGGCCATTGCGGGTGTTGTCGACCCAATCGTCACGGCGTTGGTACAAAGCCGAGATGCGCCCGGACCAATCATCGCTCAGCGCGCCGCCAACGGCGCCTTCCAGGTTCATGGTGCCGTAGGTGCCGTAGGACACCTGTCCATAGCCATCGGTGGTTTGGCTGGGGCGACGTGATTCAAACTTCAGCACGCCGGCTGGCGTGTTGCGTCCGAACAAAGTGCCCTGCGGGCCACGCAGCATTTCGATCCGGTCCAGATCAAACACCGGAAAGCCTTTGAGAATCGGATTCTCCTGCACGATGCCGTCATAAATCAGCGATACCGGTTGCGACGCATTCAAGTCGAAATCGGTATTGCCCAGGCCACGAATATAGAAGCGCGGAAAAGCGCGGCCGAATGAGGATTCAATCTGCAGACTGGGCAGGCGCGAAGACAGGAAACGGATATCTTCGCCGCCCGACCCGAACACGTCCATTTTCTCAGTGTCCAGTGTGGTGATCGAGATCGGCACTTCCTGCAGATCTTCTTCCTTGCGCTGGGCGGTTACGGTAATCGTCTCCAACTGCGAAGTGTCGCTGCCATCGCCATCCTCAGCGCCCTGCGCCTGCAGACCCCAGGATGCTAACGAACAGGCAACGGCGATGCTCAGAACGCTGCGCTTGAGCGCGGCGAAGGACTTGGCGGATTCGGACATGAGGCGACTCCTGACGAAGGATTGGGAACAACGACGTGATTTGAACACTTTTTTAACGTGAACGGAACCCGTGTGTCACAAATGTTGGGCCGGTCGCAATCAGCGCCGTCTTGCCCGAGTGCTCAACGCCGCAGGCTGCCCGCGCCTGGTCGCCAATGCCGACTTTGAAAGGAGATTGGGGCGAGCTCAGCAGCAAAGCTGCCGGGCCGACAACTCAATCGCGAAAGTTTTCAAATTGAAGCGGCAGTTCAAACTCGCTGCCACGCAGCAGTGCCATCACGGTTTGCAGGTCGTCGCGCTTCTTGCTGGAGACGCGCAGTTTGTCGCCATTGATCTGCGCTTCGGCTTTGAGTTTTGCCTCCTTGATGGCCGCGACGATCTTTTTGGCCAAGACCTGCTCTATGCCCTGCTTGACCGTTACTTTCTGGCGCGCGCCGGCCAGATTGACCTCCGGATCAGCCAGATCCAGGCACTTGGCATCGATGCTGCGTGCAATCAGGCGCGCACGCAGAATGTCGAGCATTTGCTTGAGTTGAAACTCGCTGGGGGCGAACTGGGTGATCACCGGATCGGCCAATTCGAACCTGGCGTCGGTGCCTTTGAAATCGAAGCGGGTGACGAGCTCGCGGTTGGCCTGATCCACGGCATTGGTCAGTTCGTGCTTGTCGATTTTGGAAACGATATCAAACGAGGGCATGGCGAGCTCCGTGGTGACGATTGAAGGCATTGTAGATGCGCCGCGCATTGCACATGCGGTTGATCATGTTCGATCGATGCCAAGCCAGCGAGCAGCGCCACAAGCCGCGCTACAGCGGCGTCGGCCGCAAGCCGGCGCGTGCGGCAAGGATTGCGGCGATCACCTCAGGAGCGTATTCGAAGCTGTCGAAATACAGGTGCTCAGGATCCAGGCCCTGATCGATGAAGCGATGGCGCGCAGCCTCGATCATCGGAGGCGGGCCGCTCATATACAGATCAAATGGCGAGAGATCGGCGTGGTCGGCCAGCACCGCCTCGTGCACGTTGCCGCCGCGGTACTCGCCGACATCGTCGGCATTGAATTCGGAAAGCACCGCCGAGAAGCGCAACGCTGGATGCTGTGCCTGCCAACGCCTGGGTAGCTCGGGCAGGTAAAGATCGCGCGTGTGGCGGGCGCCCCAGTACAGATGCATGGGCCGGCTGCTGCCCAGATGCAGGAAATGTTCAATGATCGCCTTGATCGGCGCGAACCCGGTGCCACCGGCCATGAAGATGATGGGTCGTTCCGAGTCTTCGCGTGGTACGAAAGTGCCGAGCGGGCCTTCGATATGCCACAGGCTGCCGACCGGCGTGGCATCGAATACCGTGTGCGTAAAGCCGCCACCAGGCACACGCCGGACATGGAGTTCGACGTGCGCGCCGTCATGTGGTGCATTCGCGATCGAGAAAGCGCGTCGTCGTCCTTCCGGCAAGCGCACGTCGATATACTGGCCGGCCAACCAGCGCAGCGGCTGACGGCTCGGTGTTTGCAGGACGAGCAGCATGACATCGTCGGCGAGCAGCCGCTTCTCGACGACGCGGGCTGGCAGTACGCGCCGCGGCAATTCAGCCACGCTCGGCACTTCACGCGCGCTGATTTCAAGGTCGGACGCCGGCACTGCTTGGCACAGCAGCACATCGCCATGCGCGCGCTCATCGGCACTCAGCGCCCTCGGTGGCTGCAGCGGGTATTCGCAGCGGCCGCTGATCAAGGTCGCCTTGCAACTGCCGCAGACGCCTCCGAGACAGGAGTAGGGCAGCGCCAGGCCGGCGCGACGCGCGCCATCAAGCACAGTTTCACCCTCTGCCACATCGAATGACTTGTTGCTGGGCTGTATACGGACGCGATAAACCAAATGAGCGGTTCCCTGAGTTTTCCAGCAATCAAGCAATTGCCCTACGCGCACTATCTGCCCGCAGGCCGGTCGACATTGTGAAGAATGCCAATGCGCACGTCCAAGGCTTGTTAGCATCAGCGCATGACCACCACCTCGATTTTTCAAAAACAGTTCGACCTCAATGAGCTTAATGCCCGCAGCGCCAACACCCTGGGCGAGTCGCTGGGCATCCGGATCACCGAGGCCGGAAGCGACTTCCTGCGCGGCACACTGCCCGTCGATGCGCGCACCCGGCAGCCTTTTGGCCTGCTGCATGGCGGCGCCTCGGTGGCGCTGGCCGAAACGCTGGGCTCGCTTGCCGGCTGGCTGTGCCGGCCCGACGATGGTTCGCTCGTCGTCGGCCTGGAGATCAACGCCAATCATCTGAGGGCGATGCGCGAGGGTACGGTTACCGGTACGGCACGCGCGCTGCACCTGGGCAATAGCACTCAGGTCTGGGAGATCCGCATAGAAGATGAAAGTGGGCGACTGGTGTGTATTTCGCGGCTTACTCTGGCGGTGGTCAGCAAGCGGTGAGCGCTTTACAACCCTATGCCGGCCTGTCGCCGGATGTCTTGCTGGACGCAGTGGAAAGCGTCGGCTATGCGCCCGATGGCCGCCTGCTGGCGTTGAACAGTTTCGAGAATCGGGTGTACCAAATCGGCCTGGAGGACGCCGGCTTTCTGATCGCCAAGTTCTATCGGCCGGGCCGCTGGAGCGATGCTTCAATCCTGGAAGAGCACGCGTTCAGCCACGAGCTGGCCGACGGCGAGCTACCTGTTGTCGCGCCATTGGCTCGCGACGGCGACACGTTGTTCACGCATGCCGGTTTCCGCTTCGCGCTGTTTCCGCGCAAGGGCGGTCGAGCGCCCGATCTTGAAGGGCTGGAGGTGTCTGCGTGGTTGGGGCGCCTGCTGGCGCGCATGCATCTGATCGGGCAGCGGCAGCCGTTTCTGCACCGCCAGCGGGTCGATGCCGACACTCTGGTGTGGACACCGCATCTTGCCGCCAGTGCCTCGCCACTGATGCCAAGCGCCATTCGCGATCGCTACGAGCATCTGGTCGAAGATGCTGCCGACGCCATCGACGCGGCATTCGCCCGCATCGCGCCCGGCACGCTGCGCCTGCACGGCGATTGCCATCCTGGCAATGTGCTTTGGACCGATGCCGGACCCCATTTCGTCGATCTAGACGACAGCCGCAGTGGGCCTGCGGTGCAAGACCTGTGGATGCTGATGACCGGCGACGATGCCCAGCGCGAGGCGTTGTTGGAGGGTTATGAGCAGTTTCGGCCGTTTGATCGTGGCGAGCGGCTGTTGATCCCGCCATTGCGTCTCATGCGCCAGATCCAC
>JANMSL010000468.1:0-5521 GCA_031389245.1 Lysobacterales bacterium
GCCGAAGCGATGACGCTGGCACCCGAGATCGAATCGGTGTTGGCCTTTGCACTGCGCGAGGCGGCGACCAACGTGATTCGCCATGCGCAGGCCCATCGCGCGCGGGCTCAGCTGCGCCTGGTCAGCGGCGGACAGGTGCGCCTGCAATTTGAAGACGATGGTCGCGGTGGTGTGCGCGTCGAAGGCAACGGTATTGCCGGTATGCGCGAGCGATTGGCCGAAGTCGGTGGCACGCTGGAAGTGGAGTCGCCCCCAGGCGCGGGCACCCGTCTGATCGTCACTACGCCGATCGAACTTCCGGAGCCCTCTGGATCGGGCTCCGAATCGGTTGAGAAGTTGCGTCTGGTGGCTTCGCGATGATCCGCGTATTTCTGGCCGAAGATCAGTTGATGGTGCGCGGTGCGCTGGCCGCACTGCTCAGTCTGGAATCCGACATCGAAGTGGTCGGCAGTGCCGGGGACGGTGAAGAGGCATGGCAAAACATTCGATTGCTGCGGCCCGATATCGCGCTCACTGACATCGAGATGCCCAAGCTGACCGGGCTGGAATTGGCCCAGCGCATTCGCGACAGTGCGATGCCGTGCAAGGTAGTGATCCTGACCACGTTTGCGCGCCCGGGGTACTTGCGACGAGCGCTGGAGTCTGGCGCAAGCGGTTATCTGCTCAAGGATTCGCCGGCGGAAAAGCTGGCGGATGCATTGCGCAAAGTGCATCGTGGTGGCCGTGCCGTGGATCCGGAATTGGCGGTGGACGCCTGGAGCGAATCTGATCCGCTCAGTGATCGCGAACGCCAGGTGCTGCGCTTTGCCGGCGAGGGCATGCAGGCCAATGACATCGCTGAAAAGCTTGGCCTTACCCATGGCACCGTGCGCAACTATTTAAGCGAGGCAATTGGCAAGCTCGGTGTCGAGAATCGCATCGAGGCCTACCGTGTCGCGCGGCAAAAGGGTTGGCTCTAGGCTTGGCAGGATGGAGTGCCGCGGCGCGGCCCTCACTGGTAGTCGCTGATGCACCCGAACGCGCCGCCGCTTCCGCACTTCCCCGTGCTGACTAGGACGCAGCTTTTTTCAACATCTGCTCAGCATTCGCTCGCGTTTCTTTGGAAAGCTCAACGCCGCCGAGCATACGTGCGATCTCCTCGGTGCGCGATTTGCCACGTACTTCGTTGAACTCAGTCTGGGTGGTGCCGTCGACAGTGAATTTTCGCACGGCGAATTGCTGGTGGCCTTGCGCTGCCACCTGTGGCAGATGGGTCACACACAGCACTTGACGCGCCTGTCCGAGCTGGCGCAATTTGCGACCGACGACTTCGGCCGTTGCGCCACCGATGCCGGAGTCCACCTCGTCGAACACCATGACTGGAATCTCGTCGCTGCCGATCGCCGCGACTTCGATTGCCAGTGCAATGCGAGCCAGTTCACCACCGGAAGCGATCTTGCGCAGTGGACGCAGCGGCTGTCCCGGGTTGGGGCTGACCAGAAATTCGACTTCGTCAAAGCCTTCGCTGCGCACCAGTTCGGGGTTTGCATCCAGTTGCACCTCGAACTGCCCGGCAATGGCCAGCTCGTGCAGCAGCGCGCTGACTTCTGCGGACAATCGTTTCGCACTGGCCTGTCTTTGCACGTTGAGCAGATGCGCCGATTGCTGATACTGCCTGACTACCTCAGCGCGTTGTTCCAGCAGTTTCTCGCGGCGGCTGCCGGCTTGTTCGATTTGCTCCAAGTCTGCGGCCAGCTGCTCAGACTTTGCGGCGAGATCAGCAGGCGCAACCCGATACTTTCGACCCAGGTCGTGCAGTCGTGCGAGCTGCACATCGAGCTCAGCGTAGCGATCCGGATCGAGATTGTTGCCGGAAAGATAACGCTCCAGTTCGGAATTGGCTTCGGTCAGTTGGATCGCAGCTGCTTCGAGCAACTCAGTGACGCCGCCCAGAGTGGGATCCAATCCGGCGAGACGGCGACATTCGCTGGTCAGTCTGACCAGGCGCGCTTGCAGCGCCGCATCAGACCCGCCATCGCTAGCATCGCCATCAATCTGCTGCATCAGTCGCTCGGCGCCCTCGATCAACGTGGCTGCATGCGCAAGTCGCCGGTGATCGTCGAGTCGGCGCGCGTACTCGGCCGGGGACAACGCGTGCTTGAGCAGCTCGGACTGTTGAAATTGCAAGAACGCCAGCCGCTCCGGGTCGTGCTGCTCGCCCTTGGCCAGCGCTGCGATTTCGCGCTCGATATCCAAGTATTTTTTGGCCCAACGCGCTACTTCGGCAAGTGCGGTCGCGTGATCGCCAAAGGCATCCAGTAACAGGCGTTGGTGTTTTCTGGTCAACAGGGCCTGATGTTCGTGCTGACCGTGAATTTCGACCAGATGATCGGCGGCCTCGCGTAGCAGCCCCAATGAAACCGGCGAGTCGTTCAGATAAGCGCGCGAGCTGCCGTCGGCACGGATGACACGGCGCAGGCGAAGGACTTCTTCCTGGTCGAGCTCACGTTCACGCAGCCAGTCGCGCGCGCGCGGCAGGTTGCGCAGGTCGAACTCGGCAGACAATTCGGCGCGATCGGCACCATGGCGTACCACGCCGGAATCCGCGCGCGCTCCAGTCAGCAGCAGCAATGCGTCGACCAGCAATGATTTGCCAGCGCCGGTCTCGCCGGTGAGCACGGTCATGCCCGTGGCGAGGCTGATTTCGGCGCGATCGATGATCGCGAAGTCTTTGACGTAGAGTGAACGCAGCATGGGACGCGCAAACTAGCAGGGCTGGGGCAGGGCGACCAGATCCCCAGCTATCGCTTGAGCGGTTCAGGGTCTGTGCCTCACACCGCCTTGCCAGGGGATTCGGGCATTGCCAGCGTGGAGTTGCATATCGGGTGACGCCGATCGATCAGATGGATTCGGCCCTCGGATTCGCAGCGAAGCGCGGGCCGGTCTGCCGGCCTTGACAAGGTTTGCAGCGACGCATTGGCTTCCACGGTTTTATGTGTCGCATACTGGGCAACTCCTCGCTATCGTGCGGACTGGTTCCTGCTGTTCTGAAATGCGCCAAACACTCGATAAACTGGATGTCCGTGCTCGTCGTCTGCTGCGTTCGCTGATCGCCCAATACATCAGGGACGGCGAACCGGTAGGGTCGCGCACGCTCGCCAAGACGGCAGGGCTTGATGTCAGCGCTGCGACGATTCGAAACGTGCTGCAGGACCTTGAAGAGATTGGATTGGTCAGCGCGCCGCATACCTCAGCCGGTCGTGTGCCGACGGCGCAGGGCTATCGCCTGTTCGTCGACTCGCTGCTCGAACTCAAGCCGATGCCAGAAGACGATCTGCAGCGCATGCAACGCGAGATTCCGGCCGGGTCCAGCACCCAGGATGTCCTTACACGGGTATCCGGAATGTTGTCGCAACTCACTCATTTCGTTGGATTGGTGACGGTTCCAAGGCGCGAACAGTTTGCCTTCCGGCAAATTGATTTCGTGCAGCTGGCGCCAATGCGCGTGTTGGTGATTCTGGTGTTCACCGACAATGAAGTGCAGAACCGTGTGCTGGACTTGCCGCGCGCATATGCTCCGGGCGAGCTGGAGCAAGTCGCCAACTATCTCAATCAGAATTTCTCCGGGCTGCCACTCGATGAAATCAGGCGGCGCCTGATCGGCGAGCTGGAGCAGGCGCGTGACTCGATCGACCAGCTGATGCGCGCGACCATCGAAATCGCCGACGCCTCGTTCAATGCCGAGCACTGCGAAGACATGGTGCTCACCGGCCAGACCAATCTGATGGGCGCGCGCGGCTTCGGCGATGTCGATCGGCTGCGCGAGCTCTTCGAGGCCTTCGGGCGCAAGCGAGAACTGGTGCGACTGCTGGAAGGCTGCGTCCATGCCGATGGGGTGCGCTTGTTCATCGGCGAGGAATCAGGATTTGCGCCGCTAGGGCCGTGCAGTGTGATTACCGCCCCGTACGGTGACCAGAACCGTATGCTCGGGGTGATCGCGGTCATTGGGCCGACCCGGATGGACTACGATCGCGTCATTCCAGTGGTGCAGGCCACGGCCCGGGTCCTGTCCCACACCTTGAAATGCTCTGGCCTGACCCCATAAGCGGCGCAGACCTTAAGTCGTGGCCGCTCTGGCCCTACGGAGTTTTTGATGAATGACACCCTGTCGGGCGGCGCCGAGCCGCTCGAGTACCCGCCGTCGCCGATCGATATCCTGGAAACGCGAATCGGCGAACTGGAACAGATGTTGGGCGCCGCCAAGGACGAGCAAATCCGGCTGATTGCCGAGATGGACAACCAGCGCAAGCGCTCGGCGCGTGACGTGGATGCGGCGCGCAAGTATGGCGCGGAGCGATTGTTGACCGACTTGTTGCCGGTGATCGACAGCCTTGAAGCCGGACTCGCTCAGGGTGGCGAGGACGCCACCAAACTGCGTGAAGGAATGCAGCTGACGTTGCGGGTTTTGATGAAAACTGTGGAGAGCAATGGGGTTACCGCGATCGATCCCGCAGGCGAAGTGTTCAACCCGGATTTGCATCAGGCGGTAGCGACGCTCGAATCGCCCGACAGCGCCCCGGGAAGCATCGTCTCAGTGTTCCAGAAGGGATTCCGGCTCAACGAGCGCCTGGTTCGTCCGGCGATGGTCGCGGTGGCCAAGGAAGCGTAAACGGCGCGGCTGCAGAAGGACATCGTGGTATCGGTTTCGGTGGGATGGTCATTTTGGGAGCGGTTTGTGTGGGAGCGGCGTAAGCCGCGATGCTCGTCGTTCCGCTACCTAGAAAACAAAATCTCTCCCAGCCAAGCCTTGCAAAATCTTCGCAATCCAACACCCAATACGACCGCAGCGCTTGAAACCCGCTCACGCACCCTCACATCCCGGCCATAGCGGCTCGTTCCGAGCCATAAAACTTTAAGAGGAACCCGTCATGGGCAAAATCATTGGTATTGATCTGGGCACAACCAACTCCTGCGTTGCGGTCATCGAAGGTGGCACAGTTCGAGTGATCGAAAACGCCGAGGGCGATCGCACTACGCCATCCATCGTGGCGTTTGCGAAGGATGGCGAGGTCATCGTCGGCGCCGCTGCGAAGCGCCAGGGCGTCACCAATCCCAAGAACACCTTCTACGCGGTCAAGCGCCTGATCGGGCGCAAATTCACCGACGCTGAAGTCACCAAGGACATGGATCTCGTGCCCTACGGAATCGTCGGACATGAGAATGGCGATGCCTGGGTCACCACCAGCGATGGCAATCGCATGGCACCGCCGGAGATTTCGGCGAAGGTGCTGATGAAAATGAAAAAGACTGCGGAAGATTATCTCGGCGAGGCAGTTACCGAAGCCGTGATCACAGTGCCCGCGTACTTCAACGACAGCCAGCGTCAAGCAACCAAGGATGCCGGTCGCATCGCCGGCCTGGAAGTGAAGCGCATTATCAATGAGCCGACCGCGGCCGCCCTGGCCTATGGCCTGGACAAGTCTGGCGGCAAGGACCGCAAGATAGCCGTATATGATCTGGGTGGCGGTACTTTCGACGTTTC
>JANMSL010000478.1:0-11612 GCA_031389245.1 Lysobacterales bacterium
GCCGACGAGCATGATGTACTCGGTCATGCCCTGACCACGAACACGGCGGGAACCGGTGAAACCAGTAACATGGTGCATGCAATTTCTCCTACAGGGTGGGCGTACGAAACGTTTCGAATGACTACAACCACGAGTCGCCCGATGGGCCCAAGGCGCAAGCCCAAAGGCACATTTGCACGCGAGCGTGCGAGGCTTCTCATTCTTATAGCAATCTCGCCCCTGTTCGAGATGCTCAATATCAAAAATCAGGCAATCAACTTCGAGATAACCACTCCAATCATCAATGGCCTCTGACGCTTGTCAGCCGAGACATTGACACCGAAAGTTTTCGCCTTGATGACAGCCTACCAAACAAAAGCGATTGGTGTAAAGAACTGATACACACACGTGGCTCAATAGCCTCGACTGAAAAAACTCAACGGGTGACCGCAACCGCAGGAAAACATCCACGATGTTGCGCTTCAAATCTCAAAGCAGCAAAGCACGCAAAAGAGTGACTACTGAAAAACGCTTTTTTTGTTACAGAACAAGCGTGTCGTGCGCTGTTGGCGCGCGGAAAAATTGCCAAGTCAGACGTAACGCCTGCGCCGACGTTGCGGATACTGGCGCTGATTTCTCGTACCTTTTAGGTAACGGAGCGAATGTCCGTTGCAAAATACGCGACGCGGCAAAACCGGCAATTGTGCATCCGGCACAGAAATTGCTTGCGTTTGATTTTGAGCTGCTGCACGTCAATTGCTACGAGCAGCGTGCACAGCCGCCCGTGCATCAATGCCCAACACAGAAGCGGAAAGCAGCAGCTCCATTCGCCCGCGCGGGGTCAGGTCCAAATGCTCATCGGCAAACGCGAGCACGCGCTTCAATGTTGTCGTGTCCTCACGTAGTGCCCCTGCATACAATGCTGTATGCGCAAAGTAAGGCGCGAGTTCCGGTTCAATGTCGTTACGCATAGTTTCAAGAATCTTCCAGCTCGCGGCCTCCAAACGCGCACCATCGTCCTCAATCATTGCGCCGAACACTTCAAACGTGGTCGCCACAGCGGCCGGCATCGATCCCTCGCAATGACGCCATGGCGCATCGATCCAAAGCGTACGTAGACGCGCAGCATCAAGAAACGGTGCGGTGGCTTGGAACGATCGAATCAGCACGCCGCTCGCAGCCTTCGCGGAAGTACCGGCAAAACACTTCTGCCCAAGTTCGAGCACGCGCGCGGCCAGACCGCGCGACAGCTGATCCTCGTCGGTGTCGCCACTGTCCCCCGGTGCGGGCTGATCGAGCAGCGCAGCGGCAATTTCTTCCGCTACCCGGCGCCGCGTCACCTGATGCACGTCTATCAGCGGCAGGCGCCAAGCGGCGTCACTATTCGCCGGGTAGTGTTGCAAGCGTGAGTAAATGCCGAACGGAGAATCGAACAACCCGAGAATCATGTTTGCTTGCGAGCGCATGAAGCGATCACGCGGCGCCCAGTGTGCCAACACTGGACGGAAATCCGAATTGGTCGGACCACCATCGACCCGCAGCAGCGCACCTACGATGAATTTGTTGGCCAGCTTTCGTTCGACCAGATCACTGAGGCTGCGGATGCCGGCGATCTTTGCCACCTCGCGCAACGCCGCGTCTTCGAGAAAGCGTGGGCTGGGCGTAGGCAGCATCGAATCCGGCGAGGCTACGATCAGAATGTCGGTGCCATTGCTCATGTACAGCGCATAGTCAGCAAACTGCTGGTCCAACGCGCGCAGCAACGACAGCAAGGTTGCATCGGCGATTTCGTAGGACTGCACCCACTGAACCAGTACTCCGCCGGGTTTGAGGTGGCGTTTCGAGAACGCATAGAACTCTGCCGAAAACAGCTTCGCGACCCCGCTCACCCAAGGATTGGAAGGCTCGGAGACGATTACATCGTAACGGCTGGCATGTCCGGAAAAATACGCGCGCGCATCGTCGATAATAATGTTGGAGCGGGCGTCGCTGTAAGCGCCGGAGACGCGCGTTCCAAAACCACGTGCTGCGGCCACCATTTGTGGCTCGATTTCCACTGTAGTGATGCTGTTCGGGATCGTGCTCTGCGCGAACGTGTGTGTCGTAAGGCCGGAGCCAAATCCAATATTGGCAACAGCTTGCGCGTCCGGGCGATACGCCAGGCCGAGCAGCGCTGCCAAAATCATCGTTGGCTCGTCGGCGCTTGGCAGGTCATCGGCCGACATCGTGAGGGACGCATCGGGTTTTCCGTTGGTGGCGATGGTCAGTGATTTGCTTGGATCGCCATGCAACGCAATCGATGCGGTCTTGCCGTCGCGACTGAACAGCACTTGCCGTTTCGAATCGAGATCTGCCTTTGAAGTGCGGTACACCCCAGAGTGCAGTCGGCGCGGATCGAACTTGGCCAGGGTGACTGTCGTGATAATCGCCAGCCCGGCGATCAACGCGGTAACGGCGATTCGATTGATTGGCAATCGTGGCGTAGCGATGCGCAGCAAGGACAGGCCGAGCAATAGATCAATGCTGGCCGCCAGCACCATACTGAGCTTGAGCCCGAGCATGGGCATCGCGAAGTGCATCATCAACAGCACACCGAGGATGGCACCGAAGGTGTTGGCGGCGTAGGTATGGCCAACCGCGCGTTCGCCGACGCCACGGCGGAGCAGAGCGAATGTCAGCACCGGCAAGGTCATGCCGGCAAAGAATGCCGCAGGCAGCATGATCACGATCGAAATGGCGGCAGTTGCAACGTTGTAAAAAAAATAACCACTGGCGCTCGGGGCCAACGTCTGCATCAGTCCACTGACCGCGACGAAGGCATGGTCGTAAAGCGGCAGGGTTGCGAGCGCGGCAACGCCCATCAACACCTGCACATAGCCGACATAGCGAACCGGATCGACGACCCGATCCAAACGATTGCGCACATACAGTCCGCCCAATGCGAGCCCACCGATAAAGGAGGCCAGCATCAGTTCGAACGCATGAAGACTGGAACCGAGCGCCAGCGAGAGCATGCGCACCCAACCAATTTCATACATGAAAGACGACAGTCCGGTCAGCCCCGCGGCGATCAGCATGAACCGGTAGAAGCCGCGTGTGCCCGGAGTCATCGCGCGCTCAGCGGAGTCATTGTCAGCGCTTGCGGCATCTGCATCACGGCGCGTACGTTCGGGAACTTTGCTCAGCAGTACGCCGGCCAGAATCAGCAAATTAATGGCGCCAGCAACCGCCATGGCGCCAGGCAGGCCACCGACTGGCACCAAGAAGAAAGTGGCCAGCAAAGCGCCGAAAGCAGCTCCAATGGAATTGTAAAAGTACAGACCACCCAACACGACGCCAGCGCGATCTGGAAGCCACCGCATCAAGCCGGCGCTCATGATCGGAAAAGTCATACCGAGCAATATGGTCTGCGGCAGGATCAATGCAGCGGCAACTGCCCAGCGCGACAAGGTGATGCCTTCGGGCGAGGCCAGGCTTGGTAACCAACTATCGTAGAGCCAGCCACTGACCAGAAGAAATAGAGCGTGGAAGGCGATGCCGATCAGGCCAATGGCGCCTTCGATCATTCCGTACAATCGCAATAGGTTGGTGACGCGCGTCACCAAGCGCGTACTGAGCCAGGCGCCTAGCGCCATGCCTCCCATGAAAATGATGAGCACTAGCGATTGAGCGTAGGCGGCGCTGCCGAGCAGCAGACCGAGGTATTGGCTCCAGATCGACTGATAAATCAGTCCACTGAGCCCAGACATCACAAAGAACACCCACATCCAAGCCAGGCGAGCGGGCGTACCCGCGCCTTCGTGCGATCTCATTGTTACCACCAGCGGGTCTCCCAAGCACGGCGGAACTATGCTCCCACGCAAGTATTCCGCAATGACGAACAGCGATAAGAACCGAGCAACGCCGATGCGCGTAGCATCACGCGCACCACGAATACGCAGCGGACGCTAACATACAATTGTGACTTTACGTGAGCGGATGTTTTATTGAAACGCTGGCGATTTGAAATCGCGAGCTCGTTATCGGTTTTTGCTGCTCAAGTCGTATACAAGTTGCGATTCCAATTGCGGAATCTACATACACGAGGTCCGACGTTGCTTAATGCGCTCGCTTGGATGGGCTTACTTGGGTTCGGCGGTACGCTGATGGCGGCCGCTCCAAGCGTATTGGTGCTCGATGCTTCCGGCTCGATGTGGGGACAGCTTCAGGGACAGAGCAAGATGCAGATTGCGCAAAGCGCGGTGCGTGAAGCGCTGGCACAATGGCCGCAGGAGCGCGCGCTCGGACTGATAGCGTACGGTCATCGCAGCAAGACCGATTGCGCCGATATCGAAACATTGGCACCTGTCGCAGCATTCGACGGCGCGCGCTTGACCAAGGCGGTGGATGCGCTCAGGCCCAACGGCATGACACCGATCGGCGCTTCGTTGCGCGCTGCCTTCAAATTGATGCCGGCTGATGCGGGCGGGACAGTGATTCTGGTGTCTGACGGCGAAGAAACCTGCGACGTCGATCCGTGCGCGATTGCGCGCGAAATCAAACGCGCCAACGCACTCGTGCTGGTCCATGTGGTTGGGTTCGACGTCTCGGCCAGTCCAGCGCGCAAGCAATTAACCTGTGTCGCCGAAGGGACTGGCGGCCGCTACTTTGACGCGCGTGATGCGAAGGGCTTGGCCCGCGCGATGAGTGCCGCAGTGTTTTCCACGACGCGTGGGCCGGTCGCTGCATCCAGGGCGGATATCGATTGGAAGGGCGTCGTTCCGCTCGCCAGCGTCATCGCCGTCACCTGGCGCGGTCCGGGCGATTCATTGGACTATCTGGCATTTGCCGAGCCGGGTAGTCCGGAAGATAGCTATGTTGGTTCGGCGTTCAGCGATACGCTGGTTGCCGGCAAGCCGGCGAATGTGCGCACACCCGCTACGCCCGGTAAATTCGAGCTTCGTTATGTTAGCCCGACTCGGCAACCGCAGGTGCTTGGGCGCGTGTCGGTTGAGGCAGCGGCCAGTGACGTGCGAATCGAGGCAGCAGATAGCGTTCTGGCAGGCGATCGAATCCGGGTGCGCGCGAGTGGGCCGGTCGGCGATCATCATTGGATCGGCGTTGCACCGCGAGGCGCACCGATCGAGACGGTGCTGAGTTTCGCGCGCATCGATGCGAGCGGAGTATCGGATGTCGAATTGACAATGCCTGGTGAACCCGGCGCTTACGAGATTCGCTATGTGCTCAACGAACGCGAGTCAATCGCGGGCACGCGCGCGATTACTGTTGTGCGTAGCGTTGCGAGCTTCGGTAAACTGCCGCAATCGTTCACTGCGAGCGGTAGCGTGGCGATCGCTTACGACGGTCCGCGTGGTGAGGGCAATTGGATTGGATTCGTTCGACGCGGTGCGGACAGTAGCGACTACGCGACGTTTGCCTACGTGCCAGCTGCGGGACCGGTGGAGTTCTTTGCGCCGCCCGATGTGGGTGACTACGATCTCGTTTTGGTCATGCCGGTCGACGGCTCCGACCAGATCAAATTACGCGAGCCGGTGCAAGTTCGCTGAGCAACTCCCAGAAGAAAGAGTGCACCAGGCACCCTTCCCTGCCATTCGCTCAAAAAGCACTCATGAACAACGTAGTGGTCAGGCCGCATGTGGGCCATCGGCATAAACCCTCTGATCCTCGTCCTTGCCGGCGTGATGCGCCTCAGCCCCAGGCCGATCATTTGCAGACGTGAGTCGCGCCTTCAACAGCCACGCCAGCGGCACCGCGCAAGCGATCTTGACCGCCGCGCGTCACGGCTATTGACGCTGCGCGTATTTGCTTAGCTGTTGCTCGGTAATCGGCGTCCAGCCCATCAACACCTTGTCGCGTTTTCCGTAGCCGAATATCTGGCCGGTGGTCGTTGAACGCCATTCGCCGATCTCATGGCACTCAGCCTGATGCGCCTCAGCACGGCCGGTGACGAAATCGAGCAGATGCAGCATGACGACATCACCCCGATCTGGCATGACGTCAGGCGAGAAACGTAGCGTCGAAGCGGTCAACGACATGGCGAGTCCTGATCGGCGGGTGGGCGGGCTTCATCTTGCCTTCACTCTGCGCTGAGCGTGAGGCCGCCCATCGGCCAGATGACACCGATTGCAAGAAACTGTAACGCGACTGAATGCGGGCTGTCTTCAGACATTTTTACTTTCTAATACATGGCGTTATGTCAATACGAACGACGGTTTCAAACATTCGTTTGCCAAATCGATTGCATCTGTGTAGAGTGCGCCCCGCAGCGCAAGCCTCCTGGGAGGGCCGGCAAACGTTGCACAATCGATGCGAGTACGACCTCGCCACCACGGACGGATAAGGCCGGAGTAACCCGCATCCCACGAAAGTTTCTGGGAGGGAATCACGTGCGTAATTTATTTATTGGACTGTTGATGGCTTGTTCGTCTTGGGGCGTCGTCGCGAACACCGGCGTGGCGTTTGTCCACGGCACCGGTAAGCAGACCAATGCACTGGACGACTACTGGACCAGCGCCATGGTCAACTCGATTCGTCAAGGCCTGCCCAATCAGGCCAACTACGTGGTCATCAATTGCGATTTCGAACAGTACATGTGGACGTCGGGCGCCGCCGGCTGCCTCGCCGGCCAACTCACCAGTTTCATCAGCAGCAAGGGCATCACCGACCTGGTGATCAACACGCATTCCAACGGCGGCAACGTCATGCGCTGGATCATGTCCAATCCCACCTACGACAGTCGCTATCCAAACATCATCAGCAAGATCCGTTGGGTAAATGCGCTGGCGCCTTCGTCCGCTGGTACACCGCTGGCTGATGCGACGATCAGCGGCAACGTATTCGAGTCGACTCTGGGTTGGCTGATGGGATACAAAAGCGATGCTGTGCGCATGCAGCAGGTCAGCTGGATGGCGACCTACAACGCCAACAATCTATACGGTACATCTGGTCGCCCGGCCCTGCCGAAGACTTTTTACGCCGTGGTCGGCACCGATGTCGACTCCGCAATCTGGGACGGCGACAGCTACTGCGGTGGCTATGCGCAAACCCTTGGTCTGGAAACCACACAGCTGTGGCTCAACGCGTGCTCCGATGGCTTTCTTAATTGCACCAGTCAGTCCGCTGCCGGCACCGTCTGGTTCCGCGATACGCAGCGCATGGCCGGCGCCGAACCGCTGAACCACAACCAGAGCCGACGCAACTGCTTCGGCCTTGACGTCATCCTGCGCGACGACATCTGAGGAGCCCGACCATGAATAACTTCAACAAGCTGGTACTCGCCGTCGCCCTCTCACTGGCTGCATCGGTGCAGGCCGCCGAGGCACCATCAGCCGTGCGCTTCCAGTCCAACGATGGCGATCTGATTCCGACATCACTGGTTCGCACCAAGTCCGTGGCGCTGCCCGGCACGCACCAGGAAACCGCACCGGTTCGCATGTCGTGGGTGTTAGCTGCAGGTACGGCAATCACTGCGCAACAACCGCACGTCGGCGAGAGCCGAGAATACTGGACCACGATCGACGCGCAGACGCTCTCCAAAGGCACCACGCTGCACACCACCAGCACCGGTGCGGTTGTGCGGCTGAGTCCGGTTGGCCAGGCCAAAGTGGCGATGCTCGATCCATTCGCGGTGGAGATTCGCGCTCATGGCCAACGTTATGAACACGGAAAAGCGTTTGCCAATGCCGCCAACGTTGCCGAGCTCAATGCCAGTGGCGCTTCGTTTTCCGCAGGTACGGTCGCGTTCAAGCTGAAGCCGGAAGTTGGCAGCGGTGCGATCACCTTGGCCTTGCCGAACGCGCAGCAATCCTACCTGGTGCACGTTTTCGAGCCCGACAGCAACGAACTGCTGACTTTGACGACCGATCGCCTGGTCGCCATGCATGGCAGCAAGCTGCGCGTCATTGCACGCATGAACGCCGGTGCTGCGGTAGACGCCATCGCCGGTTCGATGGTGTCGCCAAGCGGATATGAGGTCGAACTCGCTTTCAAACGTCAGCGTGATGGCAGCTATGTCGCAGACGTGGATCACAATGGAGTCAGCGGCGCGGGTGCGGGACTTTGGGAAATCCACACCTTCGCCTCGAGCAAAAACGGCACGGTGCAGCGCGACGCCAGGACCGCAATCGCATCGGCCGCGCCACGCGCGCGCCTGGCTGGTGCCGGTAGCAGCAAGCTCGACAGCGATGGCGCTCTGCGTGTCAGCCTCAACACCGAAGTCGCTGCCAGTGGCCGCTACGAACTGCGTGGCACGCTGTACGGCATCGATGTTGCGACCGGCAAGTTGCGGCCTGCTGCAATGGCACATGCGGCGTCGATACTCGGTTCGGGTGCGCAGTTGCTCGAATTGGTCTACGACGCCAACACCATGCAGAAAGCGGGCGTGCGCGCTCCGTTCCAGGTGCGTGAGCTGACGCTGATCGATCAAGCCGCGCAGAGCATCATCGAACTGCGCAACGCAGGGTTGCAACTGTAGCTGAGGGGCTTACTGCGCACGCGACAAAAAAGAATGGCCGGGCTTGCCCGGCCATTCTCTTGTCAGCGACAAGGTACTCTGCCTGGGAAGTCACTGCGAGTTGCACAATCGCCGACACACTGAGCAGAAAGCCGCCCGCCTGCAGCCGCCGAGCAAACTTGGACAGGAATACTGAACGCGATGCGCTGCATCCATTGGGTCTGGATTCCAGTACCGACCGTGGTGCCGTAACTGCCGTGCTCACCAGCGGTGAAGCGCGACGCCAGCTTCAATCTTCTTCCCAGCGTGCGCTGCCAAATGCCTTGGGACTTGCAGCGGTTTTGTTTTTCCGAAACGGTGCCAATGCCATCAATACCGCCAAGGCATCACGCGTCGCAGCGACGTCATGTACACGCAAAATGGCTGCACCGCTTTGCGCTGCGATCAATGCCGCAGCGGCCGAACCGATCACTCGCTCATTGGCCGCGTCTCGGCCGATCATCGTGCCGACCATGCGCTTGCGTGATACACCAACCAGCAGGGGTTGATCCAGATCGCAAAGATCACGCAGTCGCGCCAACAACGCGAGATTGTGTTCGTAGCTCTTGCCAAAGCCGAAGCCGGGATCGAGCAACAAGCGCTTCTTATCGATACCTGCCAGCTGCGCGGCGAACACCCGATCGGCAAGAAAGCGTTTGACCTCGGCGATCACGTCCTCGTAATGCGGAGCAATCTGCATTTGCTGCGGTTCGCCTTGCATATGCATCAGGCAGATCGGCACGCCCAGCCCAGCGGCGGCTTGCATCGCGCCATCAACACGCAGCGCGCGGACATCGTTGATCATGCCGGCACCCGCTGCCACCGCGGCGCGCATCACCTCGGGCTTACTGGTATCGATCGAGATGGGCACAGCCAGGCGCGTCGCCAATGCTTGGATCACCGGAATAACGCGATCCAGTTCTTCTTGCACCGATACGGGCGTCGCACCAGGGCGTGTCGATTCGCCGCCGACGTCGATCAGATCGGCGCCTTGCTCGACCATGGTAAGCGCGTGGGCAATTGCCTTGTCGGCGCTGTCGAAACCGCCGCCATCCGAAAATGAATCCGGGGTCAGGTTGAGTATGCCCATGATGCGCGGACGATCCAGCGACAGTCGCTTTCCAGCGCAATCGAGTGAGGGTGTGGACGCGCCGCCAAACAACTCATCGAGATTCATTGAAGCTCCAAAAACAATTCAGCCACCCGAAGGTGGCTGAAAATTATGACCTGTGCAAGCGTGATTGCTGGAGCCACTCAGGCACGAGCGCAGACAGCTGTTGTCAAAACCAATCAGGTGTCACAACCAATCAGGCTTGAGTTGCGGGGCCGCCAATCGGTCCGGCGCCTGTGCTCGGTGTCTCGGTCTTCTCTGGCTTATCGGTCCAGCCTTTGGGTGCACCGGGCTTGCGACCATCCATGATCGCGTCAATCTGCTCGGCGTCAATGGTTTCCCACTGCAACAATGCCTCGGCCATGACGTGCATCTTGTCGAGGTTGGCCTTGATCAGTTCTGTGGCACGGTTATACGCAGCGTCGATCAGCTTGCGCACTTCTGCGTCGATGCGCAGCGCGGTCGCCTCCGAGACATGCTTGGTCTGCGTCATCGAACGTCCGAGGAACACCTCTTCCTCTTCTTCGGCATAGGCCATCGGGCCAAGTTCGGTCGACAGCCCATACTTGGTGACCATATTGCGCGCCAGCTGTGTCGCACGATGGATATCGTTGGACGCGCCGGTGGTGACCATATCGGCTCCGAAAATCAGCTCTTCCGCAACGCGCCCGCCATACAGGCTGCACAGATTGCTTTGCAGAAACTGCTTGCTGTGGCTGTAGCGGTCATTCTCCGGCAGATACATGGTCACGCCCAGCGCACGGCCACGCGGGATGATCGAGACCTTGTAGACCGGGTCGTGATCCGGCACCAGACGCCCAACGATGGCATGGCCGGCCTCATGGTAGGCGGTGAGTTTTTTCTCGTTCTCACTCATCACCATGGACTTGCGTTCCGCGCCCATCAGAATCTTGTCCTTGGCGCGCTCGAAATGCTCCATGCGCACGGTCTTGGCGTTTTCACGCGCAGCGCACAGTGCAGCCTCGTTGATCAAATTGGCGAGGTCGGCACCAGAGAAACCCGGCGTACCGCGCGCGATCTTGGACGGATCGACCTCGTCACCGAGCGGCACCTTACGCATGTGCACTTTCAGTATCTGTTCGCGACCGCGCAGGTCGGGCAACGGCACCACGACTTGGCGATCGAAACGGCCAGGGCGCAGCAACGCCGGATCAAGCACATCCGGGCGATTGGTGGCAGCAATGATGATGATGCCCTCGTTGCCCTCGAAGCCGTCCATCTCGACCAGCAGCTGATTGAGCGTCTGCTCGCGCTCGTCGTGACCGCCGCCGAGGCCTGCACCACGATGCCGACCAACCGCATCGATCTCGTCAATAAAGATGATGCAGGGAGCGTGCTTCTTGGCTTGCTCAAACATGTCGCGGACGCGGCTGGCGCCGACACCGACGAACATCTCGACGAAGTCCGAGCCGGAAATGGTAAAGAAAGGCACCTTGGCCTCGCCGGCAATGGCTTTGGCCAGCAGCGTTTTTCCGGTACCGGGTGAACCGACCATCAACACACCGCGTGGGATGCGGCCGCCCAGGCGCTGGAACTTGCCCGGATCGCGCAGGAACTCGACCAACTCCTGCACCTCGTCCTTGGCTTCGTCGACACCGGCAACATCGGCAAAGGTGATCTTGACCTGGTCTTCACCCTGCAGCCGTGCGCGCGACCGACCGAAGCTCATCGCGCCCTTGCCGCCACCGCCGGATTGCATTTGGCGCATGAAATAAATGAACACGCCCAAAAACAGCAAGACTGGCAAGGCATTGACCAGAATGGTCACCAGAATGTTCTCGCGCTCTTTGGGTTTTTGCACGACTTCGACGCGATGTGCGACCAGATCGTCGATCAGCTTCAGATCGAGCGGGGCATTGGTGACGAAATCGCTGCCGCCCTTGCGCTTGCCGACGATGGTATTGCCATCGGCGGAAATCTCGACGCTCTGCACGTTATCGCTACGCACTTCACGCAAAAAGTCCGAGTACGGCAGATCGACGCCGCCGCGCGAACCGCCGCTAAGCGAAT
>JANMSL010000636.1:0-6192 GCA_031389245.1 Lysobacterales bacterium
ATCGAAGGTTGAGTGGGCGCGAAGCCAGCACCAGGAATCGTCCGCGTCGGGTTGCCGTGCGGAGCCGGGTTCTGCTTCATTGCGGAATAATCAAACCGATCGCTGCGATCAAACGTGTGCGGCAAATGCCTGTTCCAGGCCTGCGGTCAACTCGCCGCGGATCAGCAATGTTGCCCCGCCCGCTGAGCGGATCTCGGTGTGGTGAAAACCGGCGCGCACCAACAGATAGTCGCCAGCACTGTAAGTGTCGCCGGACCACTCGACCGCGCCGGCCACGACCAGGCATTCTTCCTCGGCACTGTGGTCGTGTTCGGGCAAACAGGCGCCAGGCGCCAACTGCCAGAGACTGGTTTGCGAACGCAGGGGGCGATCGACGCGCAATGCCTTGATCTGGACGCCTGGGAACAAATCCACCCAGGTGCCGGCCTGCGCCGCAACCACACGGCTGCCGGAATCTGATGTTGTGTTGAACGCGGCGCGCAGCACGCGCTGTTTGAGCGTGTCGCGTGTCGTCGCATCCAGCGGCACCGCGTCGAGTCCGCTGGCCAGTATCGCGATGTCGGTCGCCGCTAGCGCACGATCCGGATGCAGCGCGTGTACCTTGCTTTCGTTCTCGCCGGTCACACCCGATCCCCCAGAAATTCGCGCAGCCGAATCAGCCCGCGGCGGATACTGGACTTTACCGTGCCCAGGGGTACGCCGGTGCGCTCGGCGATTTCAGAGTGTGAAAGATCTTCGACGAAGGCGAGACGGATCAACTGACGTTGTTCCAACGACAGTTGGGCCAGCGCACGACGCACGGCACCGCCTTCGGTCATTGCGTCAAGCCAGTCGACTACGGGTAAGCCATTGGGGTCGGCGTGATCGCGGCAACCGCTTGCAGCGTCCAGGCATTCAAACTTCAACGGAGAGCGGCGACGGCGCAAATCCTGGGCGCGCGAGTGCGCAATCACCGACAACCACGCTGCCACCGTACCTCTTTGCGCGTCGTATTTGCAGGCGTGCTCCCAGGCTTGGCGATAACAGTCGCAAACCGCTTCCTCGGCATCGGGCCGGTTGCCCAGCACCCGAAATGCGACCGTATAGACGCGATCGATGGTGGAGTCGTACAGCGAGGTGAGCGCACTCTGGTCGCCTGCCGCCATGCGCCTCATCCAAGTGGTGAGGACGTCGGTGGCTGTGACCTGCGTCTCTGGAACCATGTCGACCACGCATTCTGCGAAACTCATTGCACACCCCGCGATTCTTGGCCTGATGTCGCTGGAATCGCGACTGCGCGACCCCGCTCTCGCACCCGGAAATTCACGAACCAAGACTGCCTCGGCGCACAAAGCGCCATGACCTCAGCCCGAAAACAGGCTAAGGCGGGACGTGTGATCGTTTGGTATATTTGCTGTGAGATCGTCACATGCATTTGTTGCTGGTCGCAGTTTCTGATTGGCCGGTGGGCCGCCATGACGGTCGTCCCTCGACAGCTTCGCATTCGGCGCGCAAGCTCGCGCCTCGCCTTCAACTGCAGGTGCCTCCGATGCATGGATCCTCGATTCCCTACGTGCGCTACTCGTTGCTGACTCTGTCGGCGTCGCTGCTGCTGTTCGCCAACATCGCCCACGCGGCCGATCGCGTGACCGGGAAATCCTTTGCAACGCGCTCCGAAGTGATCGCGGCCAAGGGCATGGTCGCGACATCGCATCCGTTGGCAACACAGATCGGCCTGGATGTACTCAAACAAGGCGGGACTGCGATGGATGCGGCCATCGCGGCAAACGCTGCTTTGGGCCTGATGGAACCCACCGGCAATGGCTTGGGCGGCGATTTGTTTGCGATCGTCTGGGATGCGAAATCGAAAAAACTTCATGGCTATAACGGTTCCGGGCTCTCGCCGCAGGCGCTGACCCTGCGATGGTTCGAAGATCAGGGCATCAAGGACATTCCGCCACACGGGCCATTGCCGGTGACGGTGCCGGGTGCGGTTGATGGTTGGTTCGCCCTGCACGCGAAGTTCGGCAAGCTGCCCATGAAACGATTGCTGGCGCCAACGATCGAATACGCGAACAGCGGTTTCCCAGTAACCGAACTGATCGCACATTACTGGGCACTGTCGGTGCCGCGACTGTCGAAGTTTCCGGGTTTCACTGAGCAGTTCACCCACAACGGGCGCGCACCAGCAAAAGGCGAGATGTGGCGCAACCCGAATCTCGCACGCACTTTGTCGGCTATTGCCAAGGGCGGTCGCGATGCGTTTTACAAGGGCGAAATTGCCCGGACCATCGGCGACTACATGAAGGCGCAGGGCGGCTTCCTGAGTGCCGATGACCTGGCCGCGCACCAGGGCGAATGGGTCGAGCCGGTGTCGACCAATTATCGCGGTTACGATGTCTGGGAACTGCCGCCGAACGGACAAGGCATTGCCGCGCTGGCCATGCTCAACATCCTGGAAGGTTATGACATCAGGTCCTACGGCTTTGGCAGTGTCGAGCATCTGCATCTGCTCACCGAAGCCAAGAAACTGGCCTACGCGGATCGGGCGCAATGGTTCGCCGACCCGGCGTTTGCAAACCTTCCGGTAGCGCGATTGATCGACAAGGGCTACGCGGCTGATCGCCGCAAACTGATCTCGTTGGAACGTGCCGCACTGGCCGTGGATGCCGGCCACCCGCCGCTGGAGGAGGGTGACACGATCTATCTAACCACTGCCGATGCGTACGGCAATATGGTCTCGCTGATTCAGTCCAATTATCGCGGCATGGGTTCCGGCATGACGCCGCCGGGCCTGGGTTTCATCCTGCAGGATCGCGGCGAGATGTTTGTGTTGAAAAAAGGCCACCCCAATTCGTTTGCGCCTGGCAAGCGTCCGTTTCACACCATCATTCCCGCCTTCATTACCAGGGAAGGCAAACCCTTCGTCAGCTTCGGATTGATGGGCGGCGGCATGCAGCCGCAGGGCCATGTGCAGATCGTGATGAACCTGATCGACTTCGGCATGAACCTGCAGGAGGCTGGCGATGCGCCGCGACTGCAACACGAAGGCTCGACCGAACCCACCGGGCAGGTGACCACTATGAACAATGGTGGCGAGATCAATCTGGAAACCGGGTTCAGCTACGAAACCATCCGCGCCCTGATGCGCAAGGGGCACCGCGTCACCTTCGCCGATGGGCCGTATGGCGGCTATCAGGCGATCCAATGGGACGCCAACAACCGCGTTTATGTGGGTGCATCGGAAGGCCGCAAGGACGGGCAGGCGGCCGGGTACTGAACGCTGCCGTTGCAGCCCGATCCGGCATAAAATCGCCCAATGGCATACGATCCGCCCATGGTCATTCCAGCCTTCTTCCGACAAGCCCGGCCAATTCGCTATGGATGATCCGTTCTGGCAGTCGTGGAAGTTTGTGCTGGGTACGATCTGTACCACGCTGCTCGTGGTCTGGATCGTGGCGCGTTGGCGCTTCGCCGCGCTGGTTCGGCAACGCGAGCAGCTGGTGATCGAAGTGGCGCGTCAGACCGAGCGCGTGCAGGAGCAGAATAACGCACTTGAGAAGGCCAATCGCGAGCTGTATGAACTCTCGATTCGCGATCCACTGACCGGCGCCTTCAACCGTCGCTACATATTCGATCGCGGCAGTCGTGACCTGGACAAGCGCCGCAATGAACGCATGGGCTATGCGCTGATCCTTGTCGATATCGATCATTTCAAGCAGATCAATGATCGATTTGGGCATGCGGTCGGTGACGAGGTGCTGCGCAGGCTGACCACGTCATTGGCCGAGAAATGTGAGAGTGGCGCAGTGCTCGGTCGTATCGGCGGTGAAGAATTCCTGATTCTGCTCGGACCGCTGACTGCGCAAGTGGCACTGCGTCGGGCCACGACGCTGCAGCGAGCGGTGTCATCGCTGCGCATTCCGATCGGTGACTCGACGATTCCGATTACCGTGAGCATGGGTGTGACGGTGTCGTTGTCGCACGAAGAAGTTTCGTTGGAAGCGCTGATCGGCCGCGCCGATCAGGCGCTCTACCTCGCCAAACAGAACGGCCGCAACCGGGTTGAATTGGCGGTGGCTTGAGTGGCAACGGAGTGAGCGCCGACTTGAGCGCCGACGCGGGTGCGCTTGATTGGTGAGGGGCAGGCGCAGGGCCGATGCTTTGGGTTTCGTCAACGCGTCCACTTAAAACGCGAGCGCTTCGCGGCTTACGCCGCTCCCACGATGACTCATTCGCTGGAGCCGCTCGCGCAGCGCCTACGATAGACTGCGCGCCTTATCTATCTGTGCCACCGGAGTGTCTCCATGTCTCGAACGGATCCGATCATCGACCCGGATTACACCCTGGAACACAAGTACACGCGCGAGGAAGGCCGCATCTTCCTCTCCGGGGTGCAGGCACTGGTGCGGTTGCCGCTGATGCAGCAGATGCGCGACCGTGCCGCGGGTCTGAACACCGCCGGTTTTATTTCTGGCTATCGCGGATCGCCGCTCGGTGGCTTCGATCTGGAACTGTGGAAAGCAAAAAAACACCTGGCAGCATCCAACATCAAGTTTCAACCGGGTCTCAACGAAGACCTGGGCGCGACGATGGTCTGGGGCTCGCAGCAGACCAATCTGTTCCCCGGCGCCAAGTACGATGGCGCGTTCTCGATGTGGTACGGCAAGGGTCCTGGTGTCGATCGCTGCGGTGACGTGTTCAAGCACGGCAACGCCGCCGGCACCTCGAAGTTTGGTGGCGTGCTGGCGTTGGCGGCTGACGATCATGCCTGTCGCTCATCCACGCTGCCGCATGGTTCGGAGCATGAGTTCGTATCGGCCTTGATGCCGGTACTCAATCCGGCCGGCGTGCAGGATATTCTGGATATGGGCCTGCTCGGCTGGGCGATGAGCCGCTTCAGCGGTCGCTGGGTGGGTTTCAAAACCATCGCCGAAACCGTGGAGTCGTCGGGCAGCGTCAACGTCAATCCGCATCAACTCGATATCGTGATTCCGGAGGATTTCGTGCTGCCGCCCGGCGGTCTGAACATCCGTTGGCCGGACCCGCCGCTGGATCAGGAAATGCGTTTGCATCAGTTTGCAACGCAAGCCGCAATCGCGTTTGCGCGCGCCAACGGCATTGACAAGCTGGTGATCGATTCTAAGCGCGCGCGACTGGGCATCGTCACCACCGGCAAGAGCTATCTGGATGTATTGCAGGCATTGGAGTATCTCGGCATCGATCGACGCGCAGCCGAGGACATCGGCATCCGCGTTTACAAGGTCGGCATGACCTGGCCGCTGGAGCCGCATGGCATCCGTGAATTTGCCAAGGGACTGGAAGACATCATCGTCGTTGAAGAGAAGCGCAGCTTCATCGAATCGCAGATGAAGGAGGCGATGTACAACTGGGATCACGCGACGCGCCCGAGCATCGTTGGCAAGTACGACGAATCCGATGAGTGGATCTTGCCGAGCACCAACGAACTCACGCCGGCACGCATCGCGCGTGTCATCGCCAAGCGACTGGCGCGCTTTTTTACTTCCGAAACCATCGAAGATCGCTTGAAGTGGATCTCCGCCAAGGAACGCGAGCTGGCGTTGCCGCGCGCCAATTTTCCGCGCGCTGCGCACTACTGCGCGGGCTGCCCGCACAATACGTCCACTGTCGTGCCGGAAGGATCGCGCGCGCTCGGCGGTATCGGCTGCCACTACATGGTGACCTGGATGGATCGGCGCACCGATACTTTCACCCAGATGGGCGGAGAAGGCACGACCTGGTGCGGACAGGCGCCATTCACCGATGAGAAGCACGTCTTTCAGAATCTGGGCGACGGCACTTATTTTCATTCCGGTTCGCTGGCCATCCGTCAGGCGATCGCGGCCAAGGTCAATATCACCTACAAGATTCTCTACAACGATGCGGTGGCGATGACCGGCGGCCAGCCGTTCGACGGCCCGCTTACGCCCGCCGACGTGGCCAAGCAGGTTGCGGCCGAGGGCGTCAAGCGGATCATTGTCGTCAGCGACGAGCCGGACAAATATCCGAAAGACTATTTTACGAGCGACATCCGTATCCATCATCGCGACGAGATGGATGCGATCCAGCGCGAGATGCGCGACATTCCCGGTTGCACGGTCCTGCTCTACGACCAGACCTGTGCAGCGGAAAAGCGGCGGAGGCGCAAGCGCGGCTAGTTCCTGGACCCGGCGAAGCGCGTGGTCATCAACG
>JANMSL010000548.1:0-21916 GCA_031389245.1 Lysobacterales bacterium
TTTCGCTCAACGTGCCACTGGCGCCCTGGGTTGGTCCCAGTCAACCACCAGAGCTTGCAAATTGGGGCCACAGGCGAAAAGCACAACCGTGAACAATGCATGTACAGCGCTGGCTGGTTGGCTGCTGCTCGCTTTGCTGCCTCAACGCGCAGCGGTCCGCGGATCAGCTGTGCATGCGATCAACCACTTTGCCCAGTTTTGTCCCGGATGATCCCCAGTTGATCCTTTCCGTGGCGACTGCGCGAACCTAACTTGATGAAGCGGTCATTGCGCTGTCGTTTACCGGTGCCCATGCCCGTATTCCCCGCTTTGGAGATCATCATGCTTAAGATCATTATGAATACGTCGGTTTACAAGTTCCGAAATCGAATCACAGCCTCGATTATTTTGCTCTGTCTCGGCTTGCTGACTTCGGTCGCGCAGGCGCAGAATTTCGAAGCCTTCTACGGCGAAAATCCGGCTCGCGACGCCGGAGAAGACGTCAAGTCAGTGAACGTCTGTCTCGGCGGAGGTTCGATCGTGGCAGGCTCGCGCCGGACCGCGGTCGCGACGGAAATCCTGGTGACTCGCGTCGATGACAACGGCGTGGGTCTATGGCAACGCGCCTACCGGATCGCGGGCAGCACCCAATCGACGGCGCGCGCCGTTGTGGAAGTCCGTGATGGCAGCGGTTTTGCGCTCACCGGTTCAGTGCGGCGCCCCAACGGAGTTTTTGTCCACGTATTGCGTATTCGCTGCGACGGCTCGCTCATGTGGGCGCGTGTGTTTGCCAATCAAGCCAACAGTCATCGCAGTGTAGGCCACGACATCATCGAAGCCGTCAATCCAGCGTCGCCGCTCGCTGCAGGGGATCTGGTGGCGGTAGGCGAGGAGAATTTCGCTGTTCCCGCTGGCAGCGTGCAAGGGCGCGTCATTCGCCTGAATTCAGCTGGCGCGGTGATTTTCGACCGCGCCTACAATCAGCCGGCACCGCAGCTTGGTCTACGCTTCCGTGCAGTCACCGAAAGCAGGTCGGCGGCCGGCCCGGCGAATGATCTGGTCGTTGCCGGAGTTGCAGCGTTTGGCGCAAACTGGGGTAACGATCGCCGCGCATTGATGTTCCGCGTGAGCTTCAACGGTGCGCCGGTCTGCAACGCTTCGATGGGATTCTTGGACAGCACCAACGAAGATTTCTACGGACTGACCAACCTGACCTTCGGCAACTTCCCTCAGGAAACCGTGCTGGTCGGATCGAGCAGCCCATTGGTGGCCGGCGCGCTCCCCTTGTACATGGTGCGTTTCCGTGCCCTGGGTTGCATCCCGATGGTCCAGTCGATGTGGAGTGATCCAGTGGACGTGGCGACGGCCTACGACGTTGTCGAGATTCCCGGAGGCGTGCCGGGTGCAGGCTCGGTGATTGCGGCGGGGACGCTGCGCAGTACGCTCACGCCGGGCGATGCGTTTTCGCTTTCGGCCACGCCGGTCAGCCTCGGTCCGAATGCACCCGCGATGCGATACAGCACCCAAAGCAGCCGCGCTGAAACCATTTTTTCCATAGACCTGAAAAGCGGGCGCTTCGTCATGGCCGGCAGCACCTTCAGCGACTGGGACGGCGTCGCCGATGGTCAGGACTTCTACCTGGTGCAGACTGATCCGAATCGAAAAACGCAATGCACCGTGCCATGGAATTTCTCCTGGTCTCCCGTCAATTTGCCACGTCAACAATTCACTCCACTGGTTGCGGCTGTTCAGCTCAGTCAAATGGTGAATGTGTTGGTGCTCAATGCAACCGACGAAGGCTATTGCTGCGTTCTGGATCCCAATTGAAGGCAACTGCAACAAGCGACAGCCAACAGTGTCAGCACCGAGTCCGGACTCCATCCGGACTCGGTGCATTGCGTATCGTTTCACCGGTGACGCTGTCTTCGTAGCCACCGACTGGAAATATTCTGCGCCATGGGAATGGAGCAACGATGGCGGATTGTCGAAAGCCTGAGCCACCCATCGGCTGGCGACCTTGCGGTGGGCAGCAGCTGCCGGCCGCGATCAGGGTCAATACCCTCTTTTGACATGGGGCAGCTTGGCGTCGAAGCCGCTAGTCTTGACGCCGCCAGTCGCCAAAGGCGTCTTGCATTTCAGAAGTTGCGGGCTGGCTTCAAGCATTGCTGCGTCCGCATCGAGTCCGCCTGCACAAGGCACGAGCACACTGCACGAAACCACTGCGTCCATTGCCACTGCGTCCATCCGAGGAACAACGCCCATGCGAGCCATTATTCTGCTTCTTACCATGTTGGGTGCAGTCTTTTTGGGCACTACTTCTGTCCTGGCCGAGGTCAAGCCGACGCCCACGCTGAGTTCCTATGACGCTGCCTTGGCGGAACGTTTGGGCGCCGACGAACGCGGCATGAAACGCTACGTGCTGGTGATGCTTACCACCGGCCCCAATTCCGATTTGCCCAAGTCCGAGCAGACCGAACTGTTTTCTGGCCACATGACCAACATCGGCAGACTGGCGGACGAGGGCAAACTCATCGTTGCAGGTCCGTTGGTGAAGAACGATCGCAACTACCGGGGCATCTTCATTTTCGATGTCACGACTGAGGAAGAAGCCAAGGCCCTGCTCGCCACCGATCCTGCCGTAGCGGCGGGTGTGCTGTCGTTTGAAACTTACGGCCTGTACGGGTCCGCAGCTTTGAAAGAAACGCTTGCCATCCACAAGCGAATCGACAAGACCAGTCACTGAACTGAAGCGGCAATTGTTTGTGTGCGGTGGCACCACCCACACCGGCACGGGTCGCCTTCGCCCAATGGCAGGGTGCCGCAGGAGCGTTTGTCCCGAAGTCGCAGTCCGGCAGTGGCTCATTCCGAGCCACGCTCTTTGGGTTTGTTGGCACAGGGGCTGTCGCGTTGCCGTGCTTTCGCCCATCCGCACATGCCATCATCCGGCCCCGAAAAGGAGTAAATCGGCATGAGCATCTCGATGTACGAAGCCACCGTTCCCGTGCTGTTGCGCTTTCTGGGTAATCTGGAAAAGTGGTTGGACAAGGCGCAGGCCCACGCCGATCAGAAGAAGTTCGACACCGGGGTGCTGGTGCGTTCGCGCCTTGCGCCGGACATGGTGGACCTGGCGCGACAGGTACAGATCGCCTCGGACAATGCCAAAGGCTGCGTGGCACGTCTGACCGGCGCCGAAGCGCCCAAGTACGAAGACAACGAAGCCACCTTTGCCGAGCTCAAGGAGCGCATTGCGAAAACGGTAGCTTATGTGACGAGCTTCAAGCCGGCGCAATTCGAAGGCAGCGAAACGCGCGATATCGTGCTGAAATTCCCCTCAGCCACTTTGGAATTCAAGGGCAAGGACTATGTCCTGCATTTCGTCATCCCGAATTTCCTGTTTCACATGACCACGGCGTACAACATTCTGCGTCACAACGGAGTCGAGATCGGCAAGACGGACTATCTCGCACGCTAGTTCGGATTGATGGCCGTGACTCTTCTGCCGATCCGATTGCAAGATCAACTGCGCAGGCTGAATTGCGCAGTCTGCTGGTTTACTGGGGATCCTGGACTCCACAGTCGTCAATTTCACTGGAACCGTCGTTCTTCTTACTGGAGCTTGCTGCCTCACTGGGTATGCAGCCTTCATCGGGTTGGAACTTCACCGATGCCGAGAGCCAGTTCAGAATCCGCGGGATAGTCAATTCAGCGCGAGCTGGGGCAACATCGATACCGTCTTTGCTGTGAGCGGCCAGGCAAGTTGATGCAAGCCCAAAAAAACCAAAAACCGTAAGTAACGCCGCACTGATTTTGCGCATGGACAAGTACTTTTTTATCAGAACACGATTTGTGTCATCGCCAGAATAGTCGAACACGATCGTTGCTTGCAAGCGGCGGGATACCGAGTCATTGGCAACAGTACCGCTCGGCAATAACTGAGTCGTATTTCCCGAATCACGCAGGGCGGAAGAATATGCCAGGGACGGGTAAGTATTGCTCGCCGCACGACGATAACGTGACGGATATGCGCTCGGTGAGCTTGCCCAGCGCAATCGCGAAAGCGGGGGGATCGAAACAGCCTCGAACGAATGGGCTACGCTTGAGCGAATTGCATTCGTCACCAAATTCTCTGCCGAAAAAGGACCAACCATGATCAACAACGACGTGCTACGTAGCATCCGCTTCATGCTTGACTTGAGCGACATCAAGGTGGTCGAGATCACACGGTTGGTCAACGCTGATTTTGACATCGAGAAAGCACACGTGCAGGCATTCCTGAAGAAGGACGAAGAGGATGGCTACGTCGAGTGCAGCGATCTCGTGCTCGCGCATTTCCTCGACGGGCTGGTGATTCACCTTCGCGGCAAGGATCCAAGTTTGCCGCCACGACCAGTGGAGCGGCGTGTCACCAACAACGTGGTGCTGAAGAAGCTCCGTGTTGCGTTCGAACTCAAGGACGCGGATATGCACCAGGTCTTCGACGATGCCGGCTTCCCGGTTTCCAAACCGGAGTTGTCCGCCTTGTTTCGCCAACACGACCACCGAAACTTCCGACTGTGCGGCGACCAGATGCTGCGCAATTTTCTCAAAGGCCTGACGCTGCGCGTGCGCGAAACTTAGTCAAAGACCAAGGCATCATGACCGCTTAATCGCCGCCGTCTCGGCCCCAGGCCGCCAGGCGGCCGCTTCGGGCCAGGATCTGGCTACTGCCGATGCCGCACTCCCGGCCAAAAAAACTAACGCCGGCTAGCTGGGCCGCGTTTTTCTTGCGCTGTGGCAGGCGCGTTGTGCTGCGGCCACTTGTCCCCTGTTTCCGAGTTTTCGCGTAGTCCTGGAAGAGCCCCTTCTTCAGCGATGGATTACGCCATGATCTTGCCAAGTTTGGTCCGCTTTATTGCGCCGCAGATGGGTATCGTACGCCCGGTCAGCAACGCGAAAACACACCCGCACTCATTTCGCGCGAAGGCGCCTCTTTGCATCATCGCTGCCATCGCGCTGCTCAGTGCGCCGGATGCTCAGGCGGGAACAATCCAGGTCGGACTTCCGTTCTCCGGCAGTTGTTCGCTGCGTTCGGCGATTCAAACCGCGAACACCAATACCAACTCCGGCGGGTGCAGTCGCAATGGATCATTGGAACCGGACACGATCAACATCCGGGCTGGCGCGTATCAGACAGAAAGCCTGCCGGCACCGCCGTACGATGACGAAGACGCCAATGTCAGAGGTGATCTCGACATCAGCAGTGAGATCATTATTCAGGGCATCAGCCCACAGCGCTCAAACGTTGCTGCGCCCGACCTGGATCGATTGTTCGATGTGCAGCCCACCGGTTCGCTGACCTTGCGCGACATGACGATCCACGGCGGCAGTGTTTCTGGGTCGAGTGCGCCCGATGGTGGAGCGATTCGCAAGGCGGCGGGCTCGACGCTGACACTTGAACGGGTATACGTGCGCGGTGGCACCGCAGCAAGAGGCGGTGCCGTCTTCGGCGCAATGAATGCCACGGGTGCGCTGACCTTGCGTGATGTCACCATCACCGAGGCATTTGCAAGCAGTGTCGGCGGTGGCTTGGCAGTATCCGGAACCGGCAGCACGCCTGCGCTCACCCTGCTCACCAACGTGACGCTCAGTGGCAATACCGCGCCCGGCGGCAGCGCGTTGAACGTTTCGTTTACACCGTTGCGCATGCTCGGCTCCACGGTGGCGTTCAATCGCTCCACCGAGAATTTTGGCGCGATGATTTATAACGGCAGTTCTCCGGCGAAGCCGGTCGAGATCGTCAATTCGGTATTGACTGAAAACACCCAGGGCAATGGCGCCAAGGCAGACTTGGGCTGCAGCAGTGGTATTCAGCTGCTGCTGCGCAGCCACTCGCTGATCAGTGCCATCAGTACCTGTACGTTTGCCACCAACACCACCAACCCCACCGCCAATGCCAATGCGCGTTTGCTGCCATTGTTCGATTATGGCGGCGGCATCCCGGTGCATGCGTTGGCCGATGCCAGCGCGGCGGCCAATGCCGGTTTTTTTGGCAGCTTGGGGTGCGCCGGCACCGATGCGCGGGGTGCGACGCGCTTTAACCCGTGCGACATCGGCGCCTATGAACAGGTCTTCGATCTGCAGATCAATTCCACCGCCGATTTGCCCGATCTAACGCCAGGCGATGGACTCTGCCGCGCCTCCGGCAATGTCTGCACGCTGCGCGCGGCGAGTATGGAAGCAAACGCTTTCGGTGGACGTTGGTTTGTGGGCTTGCCCGCCGGCACTTACCTGTTGGATCGTCCGATCACCAATGTCGACGATCTCGGCGGCGATCTGGATTTCAGGCTCAACAGTTCGGCCACGCCACCGCTCTCGTTTACGCTGTTTGGGCTGGGTAACCCGGCGAATACGCACATCGTCGGCGGCGGTACGGATCGCGTCATCGAGGTGCGTGGGCGCTTCGAGATCGAAAACTCTGGCAGGTTTGCGCACCGCTACGTCAGCTTCGCCCTGTTCAATGCAACCGTGCGCGGCGGCAATCAGGGTGAAGATCGATTTCTTGTCGAGCCGGACAACGAACCCGTCGGTGGCGGCGGCGTCACCTTGGTCGGCGGACACTCGCTGTTCCACCATGTGGTAATCCGAGACAATGAGCTTCGCTTCGTCGAGACACAGCCGCCAAGCATCTACAACGCGGCGAACGGTGCCGGCGTGCATATCGATGTTTCCAGGGGCGATATGGATGGCTACCGTTTGGTCAGCAGCGCGCGCTTCGAACGCTTTGCGGTAATCGACAACATCGGCCAGTTCACACCCGACAGCTATTGCGTTCAAGGTGGTGGTTTTTCGGCGCGTGGCTCCGCCGACAATGAATCGGGCACGGTGGTTCTGGTCAATGGGACGATCGCTGGCAATGAGGCGTATTTTTCCTCCGGCTTGCAGGCCGACAACGTCAATAGCACGTTTCTCACCATCCACGACAATCTGGTCCCGATCGCATTGTTTCCCGCCAACACCGGTCCGGCAGTGACATCAGGCGGAGTTCGCGGCTCGATGCGCAACGCCATCATCTCTGGCAATCGCCTTGGTGTCTCGCCCAGTGATTGCGCGGGTAACATTGCCACGCTCGGCCACGTACTGGTCGGCAACGCCGCCAACTGCACAACCAATGGCGACAGCACTGGCAACCAGCTCAATGTTGATCCGCAGTTGAGCGCTCGTCAGACCAACGCATTTGGCATGGTGTTTTATCGCCCGATTCAAGGCAGTACGACGATCGACGCCGTTACACTGGATCGTTGCAGCGACCACGCAAGTTTTGGCAACTCTATCGATGCGCCGGGCTCGACACGGCCCCTGGTTGATGTCGCGCGCTGCGATATCGGCGCGGTTGAAGGCGCTTTGCCTTCGCCATTGTTGTTTGCCAATGGCTTCGAGAACTGAGGTGAGCAACGCAGAACAGCCGGGGCAAATGGCGCCGCTGCTTGAGGACGTCGAGCGGCAGTCAGTTGCTAGCCCAGTGCGCAATAACTTGGCGCGCAATTGCGAATGGCAGTGCGACGAAAATGCCTCAACGTAACCGAACGCGGCGCTACCAGCTCAGTCAACGATCACTGGTCAAAGCCATTGGCGAACGGTTGCAGCTTGCACCGCGGCCTGTGCCGGTCGCAAGACTCAGAGCATCTTCTGCTTGTTCAATAGTGCAAGCATCTTGCCTTCGTCGTAGCCTTCAATGCTGTCGCTTCCGATCAGTAGAAACGGTACCTGGACGGCGCCTAGCGACTTGGCCTCTCGTCGCGCGTCCATGGATACGTCCACGGGCAATTCGGCGTATGCCACGCCGCGCCGGGTCAGCAACTCCTTGGCGCTCCGGCAGTATGGGCAGGTACCCGTGCTGTAGAGAACAACTTGAGAATTGACCCGCGCTTGAATCAGATTGAAATCTCCGCTGCGCACGATTGCGCCGGCACGTTTGGCAAACGGATTGTTCTGTTGCAGGTAACCCGCGCTCAAGCCCAGAGCCAGGGCCAGCAGCAAGAATATTGTTGATCGTAATTTCATGCGTTCTCCTGAGAGCCGGGAATTTCTCCCCGGCTCGGGTTCGGTCGAACTTGTTTGAGATTACGGAATCTGGCAGCCGGGATAGGTCATGCTGCATTGCCGCTGGCACTGCCGATACTGCTGAAAGCATACGGATCCGCCGCCATTGGCTTGGCACGTGGTCCGGGCGTCGTCGCAAGCCATATGACAGGACACACACGGGCCATTGTTCTCCCAGGCGAACGCGCCGAAGGACATGGCGGCGCCGAAAACCAACGCGCTGAGCGCAATAATTCTGATGCGAAATGATTTGAACACGGCTTGAATCCTCTTGAAGTGGGGGAAGGAACGGGCGCGCTTGGCCCTTTGCGATTACTGGTTGAAGTGTTTGCAGCTTCGCCGTTGCTCCCTACAGTTCCAACGTCGACCCAGGAGGGTGTCAGACAATGTGGTGCCGGGAACCTCGGCTGCAGGGAGGTTTTAAAGGACTCCCAAACCTCTACTCTCCAAAAGCGGCCAACGCGAGTCATCGACGACGAAAATGTTTGGAATTGAGCGAGGTGTCCGGCAGCGAGGACCCTGCAGCCGGTCATACCGCATCGGTTCCATTGCGTGCGTTCCTGACCTCGAATCGGTCTGTCGACAAATCGCATTCGAGCTTGGGCGACGGGCGCAAAATGTATTGACGCTGCGCGTCGGAAGCATGGCGTGGCCGACCAAGAGGTGGCGGCGCGACGGTCAAATGGGCGTGCGCCGTCGGTACGTGAGTGTGACCGGCGCCAAACCGTGAGTAGAATTCGTGAGCAGGAGATCTCGCCCGGGCGAGATTTCCTGCTCCATCACGATTTCACTCATGGAGTGCTTCAAATGTCACAACGAAAGTTATTCACTGGCGCGTGTCTGGGCGCACTCGTTTTGATCGCGGGATTGTCAACGGCTGCGACGCCAGACGACACCCGGCGCGGCATACGGCAGATCGTCTCGGCCGAGAACAACGATTTGCAGATTGTTCGCGGCGCAGTCAGTGCAAAAGAGGCAGCGCGGCGCTCCGATCCGGACCAACTGCAGACGGTACGCAAGCGCAAGGGTTTGGATACAAAAGAGCAGGACGAATTGGAATTCTCGGGCGTGACGCAGGCGACGCACGCACCACCGTTGATGGGCAAGATCACTGTCGACCTGCCGCGGCAGAAGAGCCTGATCATTGGGCCGCCAGTGCCCGCTCCCGCGCCCAGCCAGGTGCTGACCACAGTCGAAAACGTGACGGCCGTTCCGCCCGATACGCACGGCGCCGTGGGCCGCACCCAAATTGTGACGGCACTCAACTCCGGTATGTGGATCAATGATCGCAGCGGCGTAGAACCGCAGCGCTTCGTCGATTGGGTGCCGTTCTGGAGCAGGGTGCTGCCGGCGAATGTGCCCTCACATGCAATCTTCGATCCGAGGCTGCTTTACGACGCGGCGAACAGTCGTTACATCCTGACGCTGGCATACTTTGGCTGTGACGCAAGCTCGTGCTTTCGCGAGGGATCTTTGCTGATCGCCGCTTCGGCATCGGACGATGCCAATGGAAGCTGGCAGCTGTTGCGGATTCCACTGCACGATCTGGAGCACTTCTGGGTCGACTACCCAAACGCCGGACAAAATCGAAATCAGGTCGTGATCTCCATCAATTCAGTACCCCATGGCCCAAGCGATCCGGCGTTTCCTTCTCGCACGCAAGTCGTCATGGTCGACAAGGTGGGGCTATATAGCCGCGAAGGCAATCTGAATCTGGCGGTTTTCAATGTCGATCCGATGCTGGTCTCAGGAAGTGTTTTTTATCCCGCCACCGACAGTGACTCGAACTCCAGCCTGCCGTTGATGACGTTGTCGCAGAGCTATTCGGGCGATACCTATACTTTCCATCGCATCCACCGGATTGCCAGGGACGACGTTCGCAATGGCACCGCCGTGCTCGATATGGCGCTCAGCACCTTCGTCAGCCCCCTCGCCAGCGCGCATCCGTTGCCGCTGGGTAATAGCGGGCTTGGTTCACCAGCAGTGCTTTTCTGCTCCACTGCGCCCTCATTGGTCGAGCGCAATGGATACAGCTGGTTTACCAGCCCCGCCGCGTTTGCGCGAAATGATCACAGCGTCTCCGGTGTGCAATGGGCACAGGTCGTGCCGGAGAGCGGCGCTGTTTTGCAGAACGGGTCGGTATCGGGGGCGCCACAAGACCAGGCATTGATGTGTGGCAGCATCGCAGTCAACAGCATAGGAGACGCTTTGATCGGGGTCTCGCAAGTATCGCCACAGACGTATCTGTCCACGGGCTATTTTTTCCGCAGGTCGAGTGATGCCGCTGGCAGCCTGCGCTCGTTGCGACAGTACGACGCTGGACAGTCGCCGCGTTTCAGCAATATCGGCAACAATTATGTCCGTCTCGGTGACTACTCGCACACGATGCTGGACCCGCTCAGCGACCGCGACTTCTGGACCGTGCAGGAGCGTGCCAACACGAGTATTGGGCCGGCGATTACCTGGGCTCAAGTGAAGCTGTCCGGAATCGATCTGGAAGCGCGCTTCAATTCCGGCTGCTCCCAGGGAAATGTCTGCCCCGTGACCATTGGTAATATCGGTGACGCGGCCGCGTCGCGAAACGCCAGTGTGCGCTTTGCGTTGAGCACGAACGCTATAGTTGATGATCAACCTTATGCCATCGAGCTGTCGCCCCCAGCCGGCTGGCGATGCAGATCGGTGCTTGGGTCAGATCTGATCTGCTACAAGAATGATGCATTCAACGCCGGCGAATCCAGCGTCTTCAGTTATGCCTATCAAGGCGCGACGAAAACCACGCTTCGTGTCACCACAGAAACCAGGGAAGTTGATATCCAGCCGGGTAATAACAGCGTCGAACGCGTGCTGTACGCAACGCAGTAAGGCGCCTGTCGCGATCACGTCGGGTACTGTAAAACCCAGTGACGACGCGATCGCATTTCCAGGATTTTCGGCGAAGGCAAAGCACCCGACACCTGCATTGGATGTCGGGTGCGCAGGTCAGAGTGCGAGGTCGCCGACGTACACGTCGCGCGTCGGCCCGGCGCTGTCCCAGGTGGCAAGCAAGCGGCGCGAAAACGGAGACCAAACGGCCGCCGCACTCAGGGCCGCGCCGTCCGCGCTACGTGAAATGGTGCCAACCCACGGCGTCGCGCTGGTGATGACCGTGGAGTCGATTGCATAAGCGTTGAGCGTAGCGATACTGCCCAGTGCGGGCGTGGGCGTGGTCGCCGCCACCACAAGCACACGCCGGGCTCCGGGTACAGGCACCAGAGCCGGCCGTGTCGTTGTTGTTGGCAACAACGAAAGGAAGCAAGGCCATGCGGTGCATGGCGCTGACGTTGGAATATGGAAAACGCCACTTGCACTACCGATATCCGGCGTGAAGAACGTCGCATTCAGCACATCGCCAACGCGCCAGGCGATCACGTATTTTTCAAGGCCGGCGGAAGCGGCCAGCGCTGGCGTACCCTTTGGCAAGTCGCCGCTGCGTTCGCCATGACCAACGCGTTCGGCAATGTTGAATTGCCGGACCCCCGCGCCAGTGAAAGCCAGCATGCTGGTGGTGGCCACCCAGCGACGTGACGTGGCATCGACCATGTCGTAGACAAAGGTGAACCGGTCGCGGCTGAGCTCGTAGGCGGCGGCGACGTTGGCAATGCGCTCGGCGCCTGACGGTGTCAGCACGGCTGTTTCACCCTGGGGCAGCAGATTGGCATCCAGTCGTTGCACATACAGACTGCGCGAAAATGTTTCGTCCTCCCACGCAACAGCGATGCAGCATCCATCGCTCAGTTCATCCGCCACCACAACCGGACGTTTTTCGCTACGCGCGACCGATGCGATGGGTGTGCGCAAGAAGCGACTTGCTGCACGCGTACCATTGGCGTTGAATGCCGTCACTGCGATGCCCCAGGGACCGCTGATGGAAATCGGGCCGGAGTGGGTATGGATGACATTGGTCCCGGTCTCGGCGGCGGTGATCACGAAGCGATTCTGTCCGCGCTTGAAGGTGACGCTCGGGGTTGAATAGCTGCGGCCGCTGGCCGGGAACGACACCGGAAAAATTACGAACTCCGACGACCCGACGGGAACGCCGCTAGCGTCGACGTAATGGCCATAGACATAACCATTCTGTGCATAGACCACCAGTCCACGATTGCCGTCTGGATCGAAGGCGATCGCGGACTCTTTCTCGATGGCCAGCGAATTGGCCAAGGGCCGCACATCGGCGAACGCTGGCTGAAACACGGCCAGGGCCAGGCACAGGCCCATCAATACTTTCGACATGGTTAACTCCCCAATTCGGGCATTGCTGCCCGTGATGCGCATCACCTGTTCTGCGATACGCGCTGATCCCCCTGCACAGACCTCTATCGGGAAACGCTGATCGCAGCGGACAGGCATGCAGTACAAATGCGGGAAAAGGGAGAGCCGACGACATTGCGCAACACAACCCCTGATGCAGCGGGCAACGCATAGTGGTCACTGTTTGCAGCCGTGCCCAACGAATTCATGCTCATTGAAACCACAGGCTGCTGGCGCCAACCGATCGCCACTCGACCAGCGCATCGGGTGACGTCAGCGTCAACCCGTCTCTGTTCCCTTGGCTACCACTGACCTTGAGTAACTGCCATTCTTCACCGGCCCCGATCTATTCGAGCTGCTTGCGCGTGAAGAAAACCGTCCTTGTCTACGGCGCCCTCGGCGGCGTCTTGATCGCCGCTCTCAAGTTCGTCGAGTACCGCTTTTTGATCCTCGAGCGCTCGCTCGAAATCTACGGCGGCATCGTCGCGCTGATCTTTTCGGCCCTGGGCATCTGGCTCGGCCTGAAGCTGACGCGGACCCGCCAGACCGTGGTCGTTCGCGAAGTGCCCGTGCTTGTCGAGGTGCAGGTCGGCGCGCGGGAGGCGGGGCCGTTTACGCCGAATGCGACGCGGCTGCAGCAACTCGGCATCACGCCGCGCGAGCTAGACATCCTCGAAGCCATGGCAGCGGGGTTGAGCAATCGCGAGATCGCGGCACAGCTGTTCGTCAGCGAGAACACCGTGAAGACACACGCAGCCCGCTTGTTTGACAAGCTCTCGGCGCGGCGGCGGACCCAGGCGGTGCAGCGCGCGAAAGCAGCGGGACTGATCCCCTGAAAGGGTGATTTCCGTGGTTCTGCCGCAAAATCATCCATTCGGGTGACGCGCGATGGAGGGTGCAATGGACAGACTGACAGCCGTTACCCCGCGACGTACCACTCACCTTGGTGCCGCGGTAGTCACCACTCAGTTGCAGGAAAGCCATCAAACGCACTCGGTTCGTCAACCCCCGTCGGTAAACCCCGCAAACACTCCCGAACATTGGGAAGGGCGCAAAAGTATCCGGCACTTTCGCGGGCTCCCACCATCAAGAGGATTCGACCATGAAAAAAATCGTACTCACCTTTGGCCTGATCTCTGGCGCCGTTCTGTCGGCGATGCTGCTCATTACTCTGCCGTTCCAGGACGCGATCGGATTCGAACGCGGCGCGATCATCGGCTACACATCCATGGTCATTGCGTTCCTGCTGATCTTCTTCGGCGTGCGCTCGTATCGTGACAATGTCGCCGGTGGCACCGTGCGTTTCGGTCGCGCATTCGCGGTTGGCGCACTGATCGCGGTGGTCTCATCGGTCTGCTACGTCGCGACATGGGAAGTGGTTTACTTCAAGCTTGCGCCCGATTTCATGACCAAGTACACGGCGCATGTGCTTGAAAAGGCGCGTGCGGACGGTGATAGCGCGGAAACGCTTGCGCTGAAACAGACCGAGATGGAAAAGTTCGCCGAGCTGTACAGCAATCCGGCGATCAATGCAGCGATCACGTTCCTCGAACCGCTACCGGTGGCGCTGATCGTTGCATTGGTCTCGGCCGGGGTGTTGAGTCGGCGCAAGAAGGACCGTGTTGGCGAGGATGGCGTGATAACCAGCGCGCGCAATTCATAGTAACCCGGATTGGCGATGGCGGAGGCAGTGATGCAAATGCGGTCAATGACTGGTTCGTGGCGCAGGAGTCGGGCGCGCTACGCAAGCGGCTCGCCGAATTACTGCCAGGGGATACACGGCGCTTTTCCTTGACCCGCGGAGAAGCCCAAATGCCCGCTGGCCCACTTGACTATCGTGCAGTCTCAGGCGCGCGCTGTTTCCGCGCGCTTGCTTTCTTCGACATCAAGTTGGCGACACCAATCGGCCAGCGAGCCTGAAGACCATCCCCGGCACAATTCGTTGACGGTGAACGCTCCGAGCTCTCGATAGCTTTCGGTTTGTGATTCGTCGAACCACTGATCGCCAGTGCTCTGATGCGGAAAAGTCGGGTTTGATGCGGCATAGCTCAGCACGTCGGGCGACTCGTTGCCGAGCAGCATGGGTTTGACGTATATCAGCCGCCCGTCTTCGCCCGCGCCTTCGACTTGCGAGTAGCGGATGCTGGCAGTGGCCCAGCGGCGCTTGCGCTGGCGCAGCAATTGCATGGATTCAGCGTCGAAGTCGATCGGGATGCGTTGGTCGATGCGAATCTTGCGGAGTGCATTGCCGAGGTCGTCGCAGCTGAACTCGGGGTCGCCTCCAGCGTCGAGCACTACGATCATTCTGCAGTGCCGACGCACCATTTCGTACAGGCCGAGGTTTTCAAAATGGCCGCCGTCAGAAAGGTAAACATATTCGCTGCTGTCGGAGGTTTGGCCCAGCGCCTCACGGATCATCGAGCGAATCGCAAAGCTCGGTCCGGGTTGTGTCCAGGTGCGTGCTCCGGGTGCTCCCGGGTTGCCGAGCCAGCAGCCGAGTCGTGCGTTGAACAGGGTCATGATGAAGCCGACTACGGGCGAAGAGTGATAGCCCATATTCGGGCTCGCGGCGGCGCCCGAAATAGCCACGGCGCTGCCAAGGGAAATGCCTCCGGCGTACTGCGATGACGGTCGATATCCGAGATCGGCGCTACCGCAGTGCAGTGGCGTCATGGTGAACGACGCAGCCTTGCGTTGCTGCCACGCGAGGCGTGTGCCAGCGACCAGATTGAGCGTGATATTCACCACATGGAACGGCCGCAGAGCGGGATCGAGCGCCGCAATCGGCAGATCGTCGCTGCGACAGAATCCGGTGAACGGGCTGGCATTGCGCACCGGGTTCGAGGCGCCGAGATAGGCGCGTACGATTCGGTCTCGGTACATGCCATGCAGCGAGAAGGTATTGATGTTTACCCAACGGGCCATCACCCAGCTGATGATCAGCAGCAGCACGGCGAGCAGGGCCACAAGTATCGGTTGCGAACGCGTCAACATGCCGTTGTGATTCGTCCAGATGACCGGCACACCGTGTGGGCCAGCCAGGGTCTGGTTGGTGAGGCCATGCAACCCCTGCAACAGAACATTGCTGCCGATCGACAGTGCGCAGGCCAGAAGCAGCAGGAACAGCGGCGGTGCAACGCTTGCTGCAACAGCCAATAGCCGCGCGCCGCCACTCTGGGAACGCACCGCACCCGGATTGGCATTGGCCGTGGCCGAAGCGCTCAGTGTGCTGAGCCACGCGGTAAGGGCAGCACCGGCCGCCATCGCGCCATGTGCCCAGGCACGCCAGCCCAGCGCCCATTGCGGCAGCACCAATACCATGGCACAAATGCCAGTCCAGGCAACGCAGAACAACAGCACGCCGCCGACCGAGCGCGACATCCACTCGCGGTCCTCGTCGGTGAGAAAGCTGCTGGACAGGCCGACGAACAGCACGGTGCCCAGACAGTAGCCGAGCAGAACAATGGCTGGACCGATGGTCACGTATTCGGCCCACGACGGCGCGATGTGCGGATCGGAATGCCACAGGATAAAGTTGGTCGCGGTCCAGGTGGCAAGGCCGACGCCCGCGGCCATTACCGCAACCGCAAGCGACAGCGGTCCGAATAACAGGCGCAGTTTGTCCCGGAGCGGGCGGCGATGAAACAGAAGATAGGACAGCCACGCCGCGACGCAGGGCGCAGCGGTCCAGATCAGCACGGAGCGCAGGTTGATGTGAGTGACGTAATCCTCGCCCAGGTAATAGAGCGAATCGAACAGCAGAAAGGTAAGCACGGCGCCGACCAACGGAGCGAGTATCTTGAGCACGTAGTCGTGCGTGGTGTGCTCGCGTCCACCTACACCGGGCAAGTAACGCAGGGTGTTGTAAAGGGCAAAGGCGAACAGGATAAAGCTCACCAGCGGCAGCAGCAACTCGACAAAAGCCGATTCGCCGATGCCATTGAGTTGCGCGGCGCCGTAATCGGGAACATCCGTCGCAAAAATCACGCCGCCATACAGCAGTTCCGGAAACGACAGCGCCGAAAGATACAGGCGTGGCAGCATCAGCGCCGCCATCAGCATGGGAATCAACACAATCCAGTTGAGCAGGATATTGCGCAGGACAGTGGCGATGACCGTCCACAAATCCGACGACAGCGCGCCCGAGCGCGGCGTCAGGTAGCTGTTGTAGTCCCGCAGGTGCTGGATTGGATCGGGTTGGCTCGGCGCTGGCGCCGCGTCGCGACGCAGACGCAGACGCGGTATCACATTGACCAGGCCCTTCGCGCGATTCACCCAGGCGCTGATCCAGCTGCCGATATAGCCACCGCCGGAAACCGTTGACAGGTAATCAAACTTGTCGAGCAGGCCGTGATCGGCAAGTCCCTGAAGGGCGCCGAGCCCAAAGGTGGCGCTGCGAATGCCGCCGCCGGAGATGCACAACGCGCTCAGCGCGGGCTCCTGACTCGGATCAATTCCCAGCGCATCTCGTTCTGCGCGCAATACATCTGCCAGGTCCAGCGACGGCTCCACGGACATAATCGCTCCTGTTCGGACGGGTGGGAATGGCAAACCAACGCTACCGAACGATCAACAGTTCGCAGCCGGGATAATTCGCGAGGAATATTTTTTAATATCAGGGGAAGCCGACACGGTACTTATTCAAGCGCGCAACGCAGACTATAAGGCAGTTGCTTCGCCTGTCGCCACAAAATATCGGGGCGATTGCCATTGCGATTGCGCTTGCGAGCAGCACGGCAGTCGCACCGCCCTCGCGCTGAATGGGTCCAAATCGAGTCTGGGTTGATTTCTCATGGCTGGGCTGGGCTGTCACTGGCCCGATCCCGGTTTCAAGCAGGGGCGACATTCAGCATTCGTTTCACTGCTGCATCAACAGCGTCGATGTTGTCCTGCTGCATCTGCTGCAACACCACAGCGAGTTGCGGATCACCGAAGATGCGACGCCAGTGCTGATCGTAATTGTCAAAAACCGACTGCGTGGTCGACACCAGGTTTTCAAATGATGACCAGATGATAAAACGCGCGTACGGAATGTGCTGCTTCAGCGGCACGTCTTCGCTGACTACCAACACGCCACACAGCAACGCTGGCAGCACGCGCAGCTCTTCAAAAGTATGGTGATGGTCGGTCTGGTGCACGTTCACCATGATTCTTGTGGCTCGATAGAGCTGCCGGAGCCGCTCAAGACCGAAAACACGTTTGACGTTGCGCAGCGCCAGTTGCGCTGCCCACGCGTCTTGCAGAAACTGCGCGCGCCGCGGTTGGCCGACGTCGGCAAACAACGTGATCATGCCTTCGCGTCCCTTGCTGACGCCCGCATTGAATGAGTACAGCAGCGGCGCAATGCAGACCGTCTTGCGCAGATAGTTCTCGAATTCGCCGTTTGAAGCCAGATTGGCGATGTTGGCCATGCTGTACTCAATTACTGAGTCCAGGGTCGTCAGATAATCGTAGCGCTCAACCCGGACCAGGTAATGCTCCGCCGTGCCCGCAATGCCAACTCTGCCCACCTTCGCCCCGGCGCAGTCGCGTCCGCCCGGCTTGACCAATGTGTGCTCGTGTTGAATGTCGATGCGCAACTGGTGCTCGCCATTCCTGAAGTTGACCGCGTAGTCCCCAAAGACCACATTGAGCGGTGCATTTTCCACGGTCAGGCGCCGCCGGAACAGGTCGACGCAATAGAGGTAATAGTGTCGAATGAAGATCGTGTGCCGGGGATTGTAGGCAAGTTGCACGTGATTGACGCGGATCTTGCGCAAGGCGAAGCGCCGAAGCCAATCCAGCAAAGTAGTGATCGCATGCTTGTTACGTCCCGCCAGGGCTCCATTGTCGAATCCTGCCTCCGGCGCCAATGTCTTACCCATGCGTCCGTTCAGTGCATCGCGTACCCCACGCAAAATATGTTGACCGCGCTGCGGGCGACGCACGCCAGCGTAGAGACCGCGGGCACATTTCTTCGCGGCGATCAGTGCGGCAGTCCAGCGCCCGGTATGTCGCAGCGCCAACACGATTTCGTTGCGCGATCGATAGTAGTGAATGCAATCCTCAACGGCTGGCGAGTCGCGATGGCTGCCGCCGCCGCGATGCCAGACCTGTGCTCCCGGCACCAAAAAACTCGGCACCTGCAGCCGCCGCAAGCGATAGCAGTAGTCGATTTCCTCACAGTAGAGAAACCATGCCGGATCCATCCAGCCATGCGCTCGCACCACCGAGAGCGGCAGGAGTACGCAGCTTCCCGCCACGGCTCCGACGCACATCGGGTTGCGCTGCTGCCACTGCGATGTGAACTCGATCTGCGCATCGTATTGAAACGCGCGCGGCATGCCGGTTGGATCCAGATACTTTGCAGGGAAGTTCAGCAGCAAAGTGCCGTCGATGCTTTTGTGCAATGGCGCGGCGCCGTAGACAGCATCCCCATGCTGCTGCCACGCTGCCACCAGTTGCGTCAGCGCGTCTGCATCGACTTCTGTATCGCTGTTGAGCAACCACATCGCAGTGGCGCCCCAGTCCAATGCCTGCCGATATCCCAACTCATGGCCAGCAGCGAAGCCCAAGTTCTCGCGGCTCGGCACAATGGTCAGTTCGGGATGCGCGCCACGGATGCAGGCGACACTGTTGTCTTGCGAGGCGTTGTCGATGACCACGACGCGGTAATTGGTATACGAAATGGCCTGCAGCGATTGCAGGCAGCGCAGGGTGCTCGCCGCGGTGTTCCAGTTGACAATGGAAATCGCGATCAGCGGTATGGGTGCAGTACTCATAGCGACGTCAGTCATCGCGGCGTCCTACTTGCTTGCGGCGCGGCGCGGCGAATACTGCGCCAGATGATCACGGCAACCGAAACCTGAATTGCCCCGCAGCCAAGCCAGGCCAGCGCGCCGGCGCTCATGCCGAGCCGCGGCACAAAGACCCACAGCAGCAGAACCTGCAGCACAACAACTGCGGCATTCATTGCAGTCATCAGGCGATAGCGTTGTTGACTGAGCAGCAGTGAACCGAACGGCGAAAACAGTGCAATCAACGCAATCGCAATCAGCATCAGACGAAAACTTTCGGCACCTGCTGCCGCGATGCCCGCATCGTGCAGCCACAGCCACAGCAAAGTTTGCGGAAATACCGCCATCAGCAGACAGGGCAGGACCAGCAGCAACACCGATACTCTCAGCATCGCTGCCAACACATCGCTTGGCGCGGCGGCTGTTGCCATGCGCGGCAGAAAAGCGCGATGAATGGGCACCTGCAGATGCAGCAGCGATAGCATCAGGCTACAGATCACGAAGTAGACGCCGAACTGTGCGGCAGGCAAGGTCAGCGACAGATAGATGCGATCGATTTGCGTGGTGAGTACGCCCAATCCTGCCGCCCATGCAAAGCCGAGCACATCGCGCCACTGGCCGCCGAGTGAATCGTCGCGCATTACCTCGGCCATCGGCAATGCGCTCGGCGCCAATGCTTTCGAGGCGACCGTTGCCTCGCGACGCACGAGCAGTTGGTTAACTACAAACTCAATCGCACAGACCAGTGCAAACGGTATCAGGTAGGCGATCGCTGTCGCCGACCACTGAGTGACCAAGAGCACAGCGAGGCCATGCTTGATCAGCAGGAACACAGCGAGCCGCTGATTGGCAAAACCCTGGCGTTCCTGCCCATTCCAGAAACCGATCGCGGCGTTGTTGGAAAATTGAAACAGGAACTGCACCAGCACGATACGCAGTGCCAGCGCCAATTCATCATCGATCGGCGTTGCCAGCGGCGGATTGTGCAGCGCCGAAACAGCCAGTTGCGCCAACACAAACAAGCCCAGTGCGACCCCAACGTACAGCCGCAAAAAGCGCTGGTGCACTGAAGCCTGTCGACCTTGCTGCGTCGCCCGTGCTATATCGCGCAGCATCAACGGGCCGAGCGCCACGTCGATGGAAAACAGCACGCCCTGCAGTGTCATGCACAGCGCCACCAACCCCCACTGCGCTGCGCCCAGCGTGTGCACGTACACCGGCACCACCAACAAGGTAATCAGCGCCATCAAACCGAAGTTGGCGTAGCTGGAAGCGATGTTGATCACCAACAATCGACGTGAGCTGCGTTGCATCATGGTGGCAAGTCGACCCGCGGTCCGGCCGGGCCGGTAACCAGCATTCGTTGGGCCATGGGTGCTCGCCCTTCATCAATGGAGTCGGTGCGCAGAGTAGCCACTCCGTTGGAGGTTCTCCAGAAAACGGGACGCCTGTGCCGGGTGACGACATTCATGGTCGACAAGTTTTGGGCGCGGAATTGGGTGTCGCGTGGGCTGGGTTTCGCCTATGCTGACCGCACTGGCAGCGTGACGTTTGATAAAAAATCGGAGCCGCAGATGAAACGCAGAGTTTCAAGACAGCTGATGATCATCGCGGCGACGCTGTTCGGTTCAGTAGCCGCGTCCGCAGGCCCGGCCGCGCCGCGATTCGACGGGCGCGATTGGACCGTGGGACATTACGTTCGAAACCAGAGACAGGATCTGACCGAATACGTGCTGCCGGGCGAGAGCGTGGAGAATTGGCGCGAACTGATCACCCGCACAGACTTCAACGACCCGACGCACCTGGTTTCTCTCTCTGCGTTCGTCGACCAGATCCATGTATCGCTGGCAGCAGGTTGTCCGTCGCTGACCTGGAAGGTAATCAAACAGGAGGAAAACGCGATCAACTTCGAATGGCATGATTCGGGCTGCGGCGGTTTTGCAGCGCAGTTCGAATTGGACCGCATCGTGGTGACCAGTCGGGGTATCAGCCGACTGGCTTATGCGGTCAAGGCCAACGAACCACCAACGGCGGAAAGACAAAAAATCTGGTTCGATATTTTGCGCCGGGATCTGGTGGAAGACAGAATGATCGAAGCAGCGGGCGCACCGACACCGTCCGCACCGACACCGTCCGCGCCGCCAACGAGCAAACCTTCTAACAGCGATCCGACGCACAAGGAACTGTTCGCGGCCATCGTGAAAAGCGGCTGGATCTGCAAGGCGGTCACCAAAGCCCAGGCCATGGTGCCCAAGGGTCCACTCAGATATTGGATCGTTGAGTGCTCCGGAGGCGTCAAGTACTCTGTACTCATCGACCGCAACGGCGCGATGACGATCTTCCAACCGCCGGAATAGTGCGGCCGGGCGCAGGCGGCAGCCGCTATCGCCCGACACCGAGCAAGAGTCGATGCAGACAAAGTGCATGGCCGAAAAAAGCGTCCGACTGCAGGTCAGTTTCACCGATGATCAAGCCGGGTGTGCACGCGCTGTGCGCGGACGGACAACCTGGTGACAGCCATCCTCTCGGGAAGGTCTGAACAAGTCACCACTTTGCCTTCGCCACACTGCTTGTTGCTTGCCAAACCCCCTCTCTCAGCAGCGCAGCTGGTCAACCAGCGGTTTTTCGCCCTCTGACTCGGGGGTTTATCTCGGCTCCGGATCTGTTCATAGGTTCCCTGGCCTGTGGTTATCACTCGGGTGCTTACGCTACTGTCCGTGGGGTCGGCCTGAGCGTATTGCTCCGGGGTTGAGGCAGTAACGTATTTCCACGGTAGGAGCGCCCGCAATTGTACT